>CAMVLM010000018.1 GCA_947168335.1 uncultured Butyrivibrio sp.
TTCTGGAAGGACAGAAACAGAGTAGCAAATTTACCTACGTATATAATTTAAGTTATATTCGACAGTACTATGGATTAATGATAGAATATGGATATGGATAAGAAAAAAACCGATAAAAACATCGAGAAATTCAATAATATTGTTGATTCGTTGCCTGAGTTCACAAGCAATTTCTTTTATGCAGGAATGACCAACAAATCCATACTTACTGCATTGGCTTACGCTCTGGATCTGCAGTATTTCTTTTCATTTGCAATAAACAACTATGAATACTTTCCGGAGAAGGGACTTCATGACCTGACGCTTAATGATATCAGCAAAATAACTCCTGTAGATATTGATGCATTCACCCGCTGGATGGCAAAAAGTCAGAATTTATCTGACAAGACAAGGGCCCGCCGCAGGTCGTCCATCTCGGCGTTATATGAATACCTTGTAAATACAGAGAGAAAGCTGAATTATAATCCTGTGGTCAAATCCACCAAGATAGAGATTGATGAACCGGACTATGTTACCTACATCAATATGGAACAGCAGGATGTTTTGCTTAATTGCATTGAAAACGGAGTTGGTCTGACAAAAAAGCAGCTTGAATATCATGATGCCGTAAAATCCAGGGACAAAGCCATCGTTTTCCTGTTCCTTGACAGCGGCCTCAGAGTCTCAGAGCTTGCCCGGCTCAGCATCGGAGATGTCGTATTTGAGGAGAATCTGCTGGATGAATCAAAAAACCAAAATTATGTTTATACCCTGAGAAAAGGTAAAAAACAGCATTCCAAGAAGCCTTCTAAAGTGTTTTTTTCAGATGAATCCAAAGCATATATCACTGAATATCTTGAGGAACGCACCTGCAGAGGTGAGAAGCTTAAGGATAATTCTCCACTGTTCGTAACCAAAGATGGAACACGCCTATCTGTACGCGCTATACAGGATATGGTCAAAAAATATGTGAAAGCTGCCCTTGGACGCAGCGATATCAGCGTTCATAAGCTAAGATCCAGCTTTGCCATGGAATTCTATAAACATGAGAAAAACATCCTTGTTCTTCAGGAGCGTATGGGCCATAAATCCATGGCTGCAACCAACATTTATGCCAAGGCAAGTGATAAGGAGGAAGCAGTTATTGCATCTCAAAACTGGAGAAAGAACAAGAAATAATATTAACAACTTTTGCATGTAACCGGCAAGCACTTTTCCAGACGGGAATATATTTTACCGTTTACATTGCAGCAATTATATGAAAAAATGAAGGATTCTATCCGTTGTGAGATTGAAAAATCAAGTACCAGAAGATTTAATCATAACATTGACCAGCTCAGAGATATTCTTAATGCCTGTGTTTAAAGAAACAATGAACAATATGGTCTATTTTCCTGATAACCCCGGATCTGCACTCAGGACATATCTCATGCTGCTTCCAGAGCTTTGCAATATCCATGTTTTCAGCCATATTCTGTTCCATTTTTTCTGCATTCATCATACCATTACTACTCTCATGGCCCATTTACTGTGAAATAACTGCCGTTTTAAACTCTTCATACATTGAAAACCCTGTTCTTAAAATCTCTTCAAGATCATCATATGTTCCAAACACCGGATATCCCACCCTGTAATCCTGATCTATCAATAGTCTGGAATATATACTCCATGGGCTTCCCAGTATAAGGTTATCTCCATCCCATACAACCCATACAAAATCAACATATCCATAACGTAGAATTATATGAAAAGTCAATTCCTGTACAGATTGACCATGAAAGTTTATGAAAGGCAAGTCCTCTCCCATAATAGGAGTAAACCTGCCATTCTTTTTAATTCTTAAATGTGGAGATTTCTATTCCTCATACTTATCGCGACCAAATAGAACTGACATATAGTCACGCTTCCTCTGAAGGACTCTATCTACATACATCATGATGCCTTCAAGTCTGTAAAAAGCTAGATATTCTTTAAATCTTACAGAATAATAACCTGTAAATAACTCCTCATAATACAAAGGTGTACCAGTCTTTGGATGCTCCACCATCGATTCTATCTTATCCATTAAATCATCAAGATATTTGTGAGTTATATCGAGGTTACTCGATACCATAAGAACTTCATCGAAAATGTCATCCATATCGCTTATGGCTTCAGGTGTGTAATCTATATCATAGGCAATCATTTCTGTCTGTTACGGAAGTGTTCCCTGACATCAGCAGCCGGAACGTATCCTTCTTCCTCTCCGGAACGACGTCCCTTATTAAGTTCACACATGAGGCGAAGCATTGCCCTTGTCTTCTCTATTTCTTCGTCTTCTTCTATATCTCTAATAGTATATTTTCCACGACCATTTACTGTCAGATATACAGGTGAACCATATTCAACCTTTTCCAGCACAGTATTATAATTTCTAAGATCTGAAACAGGACTAATTACCGCCATATCAATACCTCGCTTTCATACATATTTTAACATCGCTTATTCTTTTAAGCAATATTTTAAGTAAAATCTTACTAAACAGATATTCGTTCATAGGCCTTTTTCTGTCTCTGAAGCTCCTTATCCTTAAGCTTTATTGCAACAGACCTTTGCATCATACACCCTGGCATCTTCATTACATTCATTTTCAGAATAAGACTCATCATCCTCACCAAAAGAAAACTTCTCATCCAAAGCCTTTCTCATCTGCTGCTGACTACTCTCCTTGAACTCCTCATTCTCCTTAAACTGACGCATTTCTCCACGCTTTTGCTCCAAAGAAGATAAAATCTGTTCAAACTCATCAACTACATCCATCGTTCCAATCTCACCGAGCTCTCCATCCAGCGTCTTCTCATAAACAAGTGCAGCATCCACTTCCTCACAAATACCATTACTATCAAGGACATTTTCCTTATTGACCTCTTTTACCTCTTTATCAAGTTTCCAAATACTCTCATGACTTATATCCTCCGCTCCCTTTTTTCTACTATTTTCAAACATGCTTTCTGCAAATATGGATTTTCTGCACAAATAATCCATTTTCTTTGGATGTCTCAGTAAAGACATTATCATAATTTTTCAGAATCATCGATACATTGTATAAACCAATGCCATGCCCCTCTCCCTTGGAAGATACCCCTTTTTTATATATTTGAGAAACAGAAAGTCCATGGTCTATAAAAGAATTCGAGATTATGAAAACAATTACGTTGTTCATTGTTCCCATATGTATACTCAGGGTAGGACATTCTGTTTCCAGGGCGGCTTCAATGGCGTTATCCAGGTAGATTCCAAGAATTCGTGTTAAGTCAACCAAATCGATCCCTGCGTTATCAATTTCATCAGGAATATCTATAGTAACTTCGATGTTTTTGTTTATAGCCAGTAAAAGTTTTGAGTAAAAAATACTCTTTATTTCCAGATTTTTTATTCTGGATAGATTTGCTAAAGATGCATTCTTATGCGTAAGCTCTTTTGTTAGAGGCATGATGTTCTTATGAAAATATGCATCAAGTTCATCATATCTTTTTTCATCAATAAAAATAGCTAGCGTGGAAAGGATATTTACATAATCGTGCTTGAAGGATCGAAGGTTGTTGTAAGTGGCTTCCAGATTATCTGTATACTCCATAAGAGTATTAAGATCTCTGATCCTTTGCTGCTGCTCATAATTTTTCTTGGTTGTAATAAGTATTAGCACAACTGAAGTAACTGTCATAAATACATAAAGAGTTACTAAAATAATCAATGGATAATAACTTTCCTTAGAGATTCCCGCAGACAGGGTCATTATTCCATAGATAAAAAAAGCACTGAAAGCCATTAAAAAGGTGATGTACAGAAAAAGTTTTTCATCTACTCTTTCAACGATTTTAGACAGATATTTCCTGTACAGTTTTTTGCAGGCAAGAATAATCGGAAAATAAATAGCGGACGATACAACAATGATCACTATCATTTCTGTACAGCTTTGTTTTGTATTAGTTATGGGAAGATGTGCAAGAAAGTTAACGAATGCAGACACCGGAAGTACTGTAAGGCCGATTATTATATAAAGGATAAAATACACAATAGCAGACTTCATTTTACCCGTAAGCCAGCTCAAAAACAGAGCGGGAATAACAAACCATGCAATCATCAATGGCTTTAAACCGGAAACAATAATAACATAAAACAATGAGAATAACATGGTAAAAAATAAGCAATAGTCCCTGACTTTTAAGGTGCGGGAATAAACCGCTATTAGTCCGATAGTGAACAGTATAGCATTACTGATTGCATTTATAAAAACATATTCCAACATAGATACTCCTTGTAAATTCGGGTATTTACAGATTATTATAGACTATATTATTTCTTTTTGGATAAGGGAAATGTTCAGATGATTAAGCTTTATCTATGCGAAGACGATGCGCAGCAAAGAAAACATCTAAAAAAAGTAATAGAAAACGCAGTGCTTATTGAAAACCTAGATATGGAGTTTTCATGTGTTACAGATAATCCAAACTCTCTTCTTGATAAGGTAGTTACTGAGAATTCTGTCGGTCTTTATTTTCTGGATATAGATCTAAAGACCGATATGACAGGACTTACTCTGGCAAAAGAGATCAGGAAATATGATCCCAGAGGATTTATTGTTTTTGTCACAACCCACTCAGAAATGAGCTATATGACATTTATATACAAGCTCGAAGCACTGGATTTCATTTTGAAAGACGACACAGAGGAAATGGTTAGGAGGGTGCATGAATGTGTCCTGAAAGCAAATGAAAGATTATCCTCTGTAACTAATAAAAACCCACCCAACTATTCTGTAATAGTCGGCGATAAGATTTACACCGTGGATTACGATGAAATACTTTTCTTTGAGACATCTGCCAATGCCCATAAAATAATTCTGCATTGTAAATCCAGACAGCTGGAATTTCCAGGAAAAATTAAAGCGATTGAACGCGATCTTGATGACAGGTTCTATCGTTGTCACAGATCCTTTTTAGTAAATACTGAAAATATAAAAGAGGTTGACACTACAAATGGCTTCATACGAATGATAACAGGAGATGAATGCCTTTTGTCTTTTAGGCAGATCCGGGGACTAAAAGACAAGTTAAAGAACAGTTAAATAGTACTCCTAAATTTACGTTCAAGAATCGTAAGCGTGTACTGATTACCTTCACTATGACGAAAAAGATTCTAAAACCGAATTTCGTTGCGTAAATGTTTGCAGTTCGAGTTTTCTCATATAATCATGTTAGTATAAACTATTTTGAAAGAGAGGAAATGTTGTATGAATAATATGATTAAAGGGGCTGTGATAACATTAGGAATCCTAGTTGTGTTGATAGTTGTAAATATATTATGCAATATAGCAGGACACGAATTGAACTCACTCTATACAGGAGTAATAACGCCTATAATAGCTATGGCGATATATGATAAGGTGACCGGAAATTCAACAAATAAAAAGGCGTAATAAATTTGCTTTTGTCAGTAAGAGACCAGAAGCGATTCGATTTAATAAATTGCTCATATGAGTATCTGAATAGTAGTATATTATATATATAAGAATTGCAGGATACCTACGGATTACGCCTAAAAGAACCTGATGCGTCGGGTTCTTTTTTTTTGTGCTGTTCAGACATGAACAACATGGCCTATTTTTCTGATACGTTCTTTGATCTTATTCTTAATCCTCTTTTTGGTTTTTCTTTTCAAGATAAAAAATACGACGCCGGCTATAACCGGACCAAGAATTGCAAGTGCGATCTTTATGGTCAACTGTACTTTTAACCAGAAAATCTCGCGTTTCTTTGCTTCGATGGCTCTGCTGATCTTACCCATAGACACCTCCAACTGCGACTTTTATAAGTGTTTGGATAGGATTTTGATCAAGCCCTTCTTTAACTGCTTATATGATTCCTCCAGCTCAGCAAGGATATCTTCTTGACTCTTATCTGTCAGAGCCAGAAGCACCACCAGACCTGTATCCTCATCTGACGTAAGGAATGGATGCTCGCGATTCATACTCTTCAGCAACGCATCCGTCTTTTCAATAATGGCATCAGCATCTGCCTGTTTACCGGCATCACAGATTGTCATAGCTGCAAGAACTCTGTATGCTGAATCAAAGAACTTACCCTTCTGAAATTTCTCATAAACAGCCTTAACATCCTCCAGATATTTTTCCGGATTCCCGTTAAGCGCCATTCTTGTTGCTAGTATAAATTCGCTGTTTTAAAACTAAGCTTATATCTTTCAGATTCATATAAGCATGTCAATAGTAATACTGCTGATCCAAAAAATGCTCACCATTAAATTGTTTATAAAGCTTTAATTAGGGGATTTCCGTATGTCATAGTAAAATTAAATTGAGGGATTTTGAGCACTGAAATATTAACTTCTGTGGGGGAAAGATAATGAGCTCTATAAAAAAATACTCCTATGATAAAAAGTCACTGGAAATATATGAGCGTCTTACTGTTCCATTTGCCATTTACCAGTTTGTAGACAAAAAGATCGTTACAATTGCTATATCAGATGGATTCTGCCAGCTTTTTGGCTATGATGATCCAGCAAAAGCCTACTTTGATATGGATAATGACATGTATCGGGATGTCCATCCTGATGACATCTCAAGAATAGCTAATGCTGCATATAGCTTTGCCACCAAAGATAGCAAATACGATGTTCTTTATAGGGCGAAACCAATTGACAGTTCTGAATATCGAATAATTCACTCTTTTGGAAAGCATGTATATACTGACGAAGGCATACGGCTTGCTCACATATGGTACTCCGATGAAGGAGCATACATCGATAATTCCACCAAGCAGGAAATACGCCTGAACCAGGCGCTTAACGATGCGCTTCATGAAAGCAGCTATACAAATGCAAATCAGTATGATTATCTGACGGGCCTTCCCAATATGACTTATTTTTTTGAGATTGCAGAGGCCGGAAAAGCCAGAGCACAAAAAAGAGGCATCAGGCCAATAATGATGTATATGAATTTCAGTGGCATGAAGTTCTATAACATGAATCATGGCTTTGCTGAAGGGGATAAGCTGCTTCAGTCTTTTGCCAAAATGCTGGCAAAAATATATGGAAGTAAGAATTGCTGCAGGATCAGTGCTGATCATTTCACAGTGCATACCGAGCAGGATGTCCTGGAAAATAAATTACAGCAAATGTTAAATGCATATAGCGAAATGAATAGTGAAAGTACTCTTCCACTTCACATTGGTATATATGTTGGACAAAATGAGAACATTCATACCAGCATTGCCATTGATCGGGCTAAGCTTGCATGCTCATCTCTATCCGGCAGATATGAAACAGCCGTGCGCTATTATGATAAAAATCTGAGTGATGATTCTGCAAATAAACAATACATAATTGAAAATATAGACAGAGCACTTTCTGAAAAATGGATCAAGGCATATTTTCAGCCAATAGTCCGAACTGTTAATGAGCGCGTTTGCGACGTAGAAGTGCTTGCGCGATGGATCGATCCTGAAAAAGGCTTTCTGCCCCCGATAAACTTTATCCCCGCACTGGAAGACACCGGCCTAATATATAAACTGGATTTATACATGGTTGATCAGGTAATCAAATCGATCAAAAAACAGCAAAATGATGGGGTGAAAATTGTACCATATTCAATCAACCTTTCAAGATCTGACTTTGACAACTGTGATATGGTTGAAGAAATCAGAAAAAGAATTGACGAGGCCGGTATTGATCATGACAAGATTACTATTGAAATAACCGAAAGTATCCTCGGAAGTGATTTTGAATTCATCAAAAAACAGATTGAAAGATTTCAGGATCTAGGTTTTCCTGTATGGATGGATGATTTCGGAAGTGGCTATTCTTCACTGAACATCCTGCAAAGCATCCGTTTTGACCTCATAAAGTTTGATATGAAGTTTATGAGGCAGCTTGATGAAAACGAGAATGGCAGAGTTCTGCTGGCAGAACTAATGCGTATGGCTACTTCTCTGGGTCTTGATACTGTATGTGAAGGAGTAGAAACAGAGGAACAGGTTCTTTTTCTTAGAGAAATCGGGTGTTCAAAGCTTCAGGGCTTCTATTTTGGTAAGCCAGAGCCTTTTGAACCAATTTTTAAAAAGTATAAAGAAAATGCATTGCTGGAAAATGAGAATCCCGATGAATCCGGATACTACGAGAGCATTAGCAGAGTGAATCTATATGACCTTGGAGTAATAATCTCTGAAAACGAGAATACTACGAATAATGTTTTTAACATGCTCCCGGTAGCCATTTTGGAAACAGATCAAGACCAGGATACATACAGATATTTACGCAGTAATCGTTCCTATCAAGATTTTGCTAAACGTTTCTTCAATATAGACATTTTAAGCGGTCAGACGATCCATGGCAGTTACAAAAGTGGTTACATAAAAAGCTTTAACTCGCTGATCAGAGAGTGCTGTGACACAGGAAGTAATGCTTTCTTTGATGAAGTAATGCCTGATGGTTCTACTGTTCATGCTTTTATGCGCCGTATAGATGTCAACCCGGTCACAGGAAACGCCGCGGTTGCTCTTGCCATTCTTTCTATCAAGAAGGCTGATGAATCCACGACCTATGCTGAAATAACAAGGGCTCTGGCTGCTGATTATTATAATATTTTCATTATAGATCTGGACACTGATTCATATACTGAATACGTAGCCAAAGTAGCCGGCGAAGAATTATCAACCGAAAGACATGGAGAGAACTTCTTTGAATCTGCCAAACATGATACGATGGTCCGGATTTTCGAGGAAGACAGGCAATTCTTCCTTGCTGAATTTACAAAGGAAAAGATTCTCCAGACCATAGCATCACAAGGCATATTTACATTAACATACAGGCTTATAGATACCGGGACACCGGTATATGTCAACATGAAGGTATCTAAGATGTCTGGTAGTAACCGGATTATTCTTGGTGTAAGTAATGTCGATGCTCAGATGAAAGAAAAAATGAATTATGAAGAGCTTCAAAAGGAAAAAGATACTTTTACAAGAATCATGGCTCTTTCTGATGGTTACCTTACCATATACACTGTTGATCCTGATACAGGCGATTATTCTGAATACAGCTCAACAAAAGATTATGACAGCCTGAATATAGCAAAAAGTGGCAAAGATTTCTTTTACTGGTCAATGGTAAATGCAGAAACATGTATTTATGAGCCAGACAGGAAACTCTTAAGAGAATCTTTTACAAAAGAAAATGTTATGAAGGAGATCAAGAAGAACGGGAAATATAGAATCAACTATAATCTTTTGCTTAACGATACTTTTATACCGGTATCACTTAAGGCGGCTTTATTTAAAGATGGTGATACTGATAAGCTGATCATTGGTGTAAGAGAGTGGACAGACAGAAAATAACCTGATAGAACCAATAATATGGCTGCTGATTACCCAACATATGCCAGAAAGCGAACTTTCCTGCAAGTTCAACTTCCCCCATTATCCATTTTTTTAAAAACTGTGATAAAAATATTGCCTGAAATCAAAATCAATCCTACAATCATCATGTATGTCAAATTATTAGGGGGAATTAAATATGGAACGAACAGACTATCTCAAAAGAAAATATGGGCTTATTCCCCATGAAGAGGGCGGATACTTTTCTGAAGTATACAAATCATCCTTTGCTGATAGCGGAAGGCCTTTCATGGGAAGCATTTATTTTCTTCTTGAAGGAGATGAGATTTCACATTTTCATAGGATTGATTGTGATGAAATCTGGTACTTCCATGAAGGCTGCGGAATGGAGATAACAACTCTCATTGATGGGAAAATGTATGTACACAAACTGGGAAAGGAAAACGAAGAAAACGAAGATCACATGCTTGTAATCCCCAAGGGAGCAATATTTGCCGCAAGAAACACGGATATTTTCAGTTATTCTTTTGTTTCATGCGCTACTACTCCTGCATTTTCATATGACGGATTTAACCTTATCAGCCGTAGAGAACTTTTTGATATGTATCCAGGTCTTCCTTCAAAGATTTACAGCCTTGCATTTTAAGCTATTTTTCTTAATCGCTATTATCAATTAAATCTACTCTAAAAGGCATCCCGAGGAAGTTTCTTCCCCGGGATGCTTTTCGTTGAGTATTATTTAGGAGTTTTATGTTATGATGCCCTTTAAGCAATCATTATATGTTTCTTTTCAGGGACTTTAGCCTGCTCTTTTTTAGGAATCTCCAAAGTAAGAACTCCGTGTTTGAAGGATGCTTTTACATCATCTTCTGTTATCTGTTCACCTACATAGAAGCTTCTCTGCATCGAGCCGCTATAACGTTCCTGCCTGATAAGGCGGCCCTTCTTATCGTTCTTGTCATTATTAGTGTTCTTTGAGGCACTGATGATAAGATATCCGTCATTCAATTCAAGACTTATATCTTCTTTAGCAAATCCCGGAAGATCAACACTTACCTCATATTGGTTTTCCTCTTCCTTTACATCTGTTTTCATCAACCTGTCCGCATGACGCCCATAAAGCTTGCGCTCCATGTTATTCAGTTCTCTGATATCAGGGAAATTAAAGAGATTATCAAAAAGATTTTCTTCAAAAATACTTGGTGCTAACATAATGCTACCTCCTTTGCATCAAAAACATTTATATGTTCATGAGCATTGGGACGGAGGGTTTGGATCAATGGAATGAGGTCCATCTGGTCTTCTCTGTTCCTTTGTTCTATATATGGTATAACACCAAATTAGCACTCTGTCAAGCAGAGTGCTAATATATTTTTAAATATTTTTTATAGCGCAGCTCTGTAGATTTTCTCTACTTCTGCAGCATCGAGAGGTCTGATTCTCGATAACTTTATCGTATCATTCATAGTTGCATCCAGAGAAAGCGCTTTTATGTCCTCATCACCAATGTTTTCACCAAGATCTGAAAGACTAATTGGCATTCCAATTGATTTGAAGAACTCTACTGTCTTGGAAATACCAAGCTTTGCGGCTTTATCATCATCTTCCTCCTGAACTTCCCAGACTTTTCTTGCGAACTTCGCAAAACGATGAGTTGCTCCTGGATATAACTCAGTTGCCCATGCTCCCCAAACTGCTGCAAGAGACGCGCCATGAGTTGTACCATAGCGGGCAGAAAGAGCATGTCCAAACTTGTGAACAGAGAAATCTTTTCCTCTGCCACACTCTGTAAGATTATTGTGTGATAAGCTTGATGCCCAGAAAACTTCAGCCATTGCATGATAATCTGAAGGGTTTTCAACTACAGTTTTTCCGTTTTTAATAACACATCTAAGAAGCCCCTCTGCTATCTCATCTGTCATATCACAGTCGGATTCTGGAATAAAATATCTTTCCATTGTATGCATCATGATATCGGTAACGCCGGCTGCAAGCTGCTCCTTAGGAAGCGTCATGCCAAGCTCAGGATTTACAATGGCAAATCTGCATCTGTTAAATTCAGTATTTATGCCTGCCTTTTTATGAGTTTCTTCATTAGTCAGCACTGCAGAATCACTCATCTCGCTTCCGGCTGCCGGCATGGTAAGGACTGCTCCAACAGGCAAAGATTTATTAAGTGGCACCTTTTTAGCCCATATATCAGCCAGATCTTCGTCACCATTAGCTGTGCCATGAGCAATCGCTTTTGCAGTATCAATGGCACTTCCCCCACCAATACCAATGATAAGGTCGGCCCCAAACTCCAGCGCCTTTTTTACACCCTCTTTTGCATGCGCCATTGTTGGATTAGGCTGTGCCCCTCCAAATTCTTCAAATTCAAGCCCTGCTTCTTTCAGTGAGCCTTTAACTCTGTCCAAAAGTCCACTTCTTATGACACTTCCCTTTCCATAAACAAGAAATGCCTTTTTTCCATATTTTGCAGCTACTTTTCCTGTCTCGTTTTCAGTTCCTTTTCCAAATACAACCTCTGTCGGCGTATAAAATCTAAAATTATCCATTATTCTGCCCCTTTTCTTTTTTTAATTATAGTAAAAATTGGCGGCATTTACTGCCGCCAACTCTTTTTCAGGAATTCTGTTCCTCTTCCATTTTCTTTATCAGTTTATCTATCTCTTCCTGAGAAAGCATTGTCATATCATTTGTTTCTGCCATATCCGCCCTCCTATCCTGTAAGATAATTATTATCATGAAGCTCCATAAAAGTCATTAACAATATCGCTTGCTTTTTTATATTCCATGAATCCGACAAAACAGACAACATCGGATACTATTTTTCATGAAATATTACTTATTGCGCGGGGAAAACTTTCATGAGTTAAGGGCCAATATTAAAACATTATTTCAATGTACTTATTATCTCATCTCTGGTTTCAATAATCGCTGCAGCAGTCTTGGGATTATCTGATTTATATTCAAACATTTTTGCGAGGAATCCCTGCTCTATAGCAAGCTCCTTGCTTCGTGGATATACCAGTTCAAATGCAAGGGCCATATGGGCTATTATAAAATCCGCTGGCTGATGCTTTATACTTCTTGGAATAACCTCATGTTTTCTTATGAAGGTCATTATTGAGTCTGATACCGGCGATTTTCTGATTTCTTCCTCCGGTACATCAATTATCTCTTCAAGAGGTGTCTCTACATTAACCCTGAATATATCGATCTTGTCGGCATCCCTTAATATATTACAGAACATGAAGGTCTCATCATCCAGTCCTTCACTTATTCTGAGCTTATTATGTTCTCTTATTGCTGTTTCGATAAGGGGATAATACACGACTTCCGTAAAGAATGTTTCGATAAGCTTATCTTCCTTAAAAAGCAGATCTGCCCCGAATTTTGCATGATCAACGGAATCTGCATCAATAAAAGTCCCCCATCGCTTTATCTGCTCAAATCTGCCAATGTCATGTAACATGCCCAGAAGCCATGCCACATCAACCTTCTCATCTTCCAGATTGAGAGATTTTGCTATCTGCTCACAATTATCTGCTACAAAATAAGTATGCTTGATTTTCAGAGCAATTTTCGTATCTTCAGGATTATAATTTCTTGTATATTCAGCAAAACGCTTCTTAACATTCTCTCTATTAACCATTATGCTTGTATCTTTCAGCCTTTCACTATTATTTGCCGGGCAACCGGTCATTTGTTTCCAAAAGTCAGGTTTTTCTCAAGCACAGGAACTTTGCTGGCAAAGAATGAAAACTCTCCGCTATCCAAAAGATTTCCCTCATCATCAGTTACTCTGATATCAAAAACAAGAATATGTTTACCCGTCTTAAGTTTCATGCACTCGCAATAAATATACTCTGTATTTACAGCAGGCAGTAAAAAGTTAAGATTTGCGGAAACTGTTGTTACATAAAATCCTGACATGCTGCCAGTAGCGCCAGCCATTGCATCGACGAAGGACAATAATGCTCCGCCATGTATGCTGCCATAGGTATTATGAAGTCTTTCATCACATTTAACCCTGGATTTACTATAAGTCGGGCTTAATTCAAGTACCTCAAACCCAATAAACTGATTGTACTGGTTTGAATACAATTCTGCGAGCATCTTTTCTCTAATAGCATTCTCTTTTTCTGAACGCGCTTTTCTCATGATCTTTCAATCTCCTTTATTGCATCAATTCTCTGTGACAGAGTCGGGTGCGAGTATGATACCTTTACCACAAAAGGATGAGGATTCAGGTTGGAAAGCGAATCCCCACTCAGCTTTTTCAAAGAAGAAATCAGGGCTTCTCCATAGCCCTCTCTTGCTGCAAAAGCATCCGCTTCATATTCATGCTTCCTGGACAGATAGTTTCCTATAAGGTCAAATATCAGCGAAACCGGCCAGCTGATCAGTTCCATAAGCGTAAATGCAAAGAAGTAGTTTACATCTTTAAAACCAAAAGCAATGAACAGCTCTTTAAAATTCAGTATTATTCCCAATGCTAAAACAGAAATAACAATTCTTGTAAAGCCAAATGGCAGCGATTTTATCATATGATTGTACTGTGCATGTCCAAATTCATGCGCAAATACTGCTACAATCTGATCTGTTCCATATCCGTTTACAAGATTATCATCGAGAGAAATTGTCTTTTTCCTGGTAATCCCGATGCAAAAGGCATTTGCTTTAGTGGTTCTTCTGCTTGCATCCTTTACACAAAGCTTTTTTACAGTTACACCATACTTATCACAGAGTGAAAGAATCGCATCCTTAAGCTCTCCATCTCCCAGGGGCTCAAATTTATTGAAAATTCTCAATATAGGCATGACTATGAGATTTATGCCAACAGAAATCAGGATCAGCGCAATCGCGGTAAATATTATTGCGGTGTTACCGAATTTTTCGAAAAGTACCATTACAAGCATCAGAAGTGCATAAGTCACCACAAAGGATAAAATCGTCTCCTTTATTACATCCGCAACAAATGTCTTTTTTGTTGTTCTGTTCATGCCGTATTTCTCTTCAATTATAAATGTACTGTAATACGTGAATGGAAGAGACAAAATAGCGGTAATCAGCTGGAATATAAGGATTGCAAAAAGGTACTGCAGAAAAAGCCCATACCCTGAAAAAAGCTCAAAAATCCAATTATATCCATTAAAAGCAAGAAGTATTAATTGGAATACTCCAGCTACAATACTGCTGATTATTGAAATACGGCCATGGTCTTTTTCGTATGATTGCCATTTTTTATACTTCTCTGCATCATATACGTCCTTAACATTATCCGGCAATTCCCTGCTCAGATACGTATTATCCAGATAGTCCATATATTGTCCAAAAACATTTTGCAGAATAAATGATGCAATCAGTATTCCTTTGATCAAAAGCATTACCTTCCTTCTGTGTTTTTTCTATCCAATAACAGAATCCATTATATCAAAAAATGCCAAAAGAGCGGAACCGGTTGATGGGGTCAACTCGGTTCCGCAGGTGAAAGATGCAACAAATTATTGTTATTTGGTTTATTTATTTTATTATAATGCGATTATCATAATTATGTCAATGCGTTATCACATATTCGATATCATCAGGCGTGTTTTACTATAAAACCTATTATCATAGCCACTATCAATATAGGGAATGCAATGTAAAGCAGACCTCCGAATACCAATGCGGTAAGCATGATAGGGAAGAACACAAGGTAAAGTGCAACCTTAAAAATGTTCCATGAAAATCTGAATGCAAATCCTATTAGCCTTCCAATGAATCCAAACATCATAAACATAAATATCATTGTCAATAACATGATCATCACCATCCTTTTTATGCGATCAACAAATGTCTTTGTTTATGATATTATTGTATCCTTCCTTTTACATTTGTTACATATCATATAGAGCAAAAATAGTGCCCGTATTTCTCATAATCGGGGGATTAAGACTTATTCCAAAACAAATACAGCCTCATTATTCCTCAACCAGGACTCCGCATACTACAAATCTAAGCTCATCTTTATCTGTGCAGGTAGACAGAGTCACGACCTTCTTTGTGTCATTGACAATAATCTCAGAATCCATATAGGATTTACGTCTAACAGGTTCTGCATCATGTACAAAATCCTTTGATGCCTCTGCAACATAATCGTATATTACATAGTCATTGGGAACATCCATATACGCAAATATTTCATATTTATTTGTTGTGTCCCCCGTAACTATATAGAAATATCTGTGATCTTTGATATACTCAGGATCTTTTCTGAAATTTCTAAGACTTCCAAACATTGTACGGTCCTTCATATTATGACCATATACAATTGAATTCGAATCTGAAAAATCAGCTGATGACCTGTAATCAAGGAAAATAGCTCCGGTATTTGCAGGTTCGCCATCATACCCTAATTCCAGATATTTCTTATTATCCCCGCATTGCATAATAGGATAATTTACAGAACCATCTTCAAAATAAACCCATCCAACAGTTTCAGGATACTTTTCGATATATGCCGCCAGATCATTTACAACATTATCAGTATTAGTCTTTGTTACAACCACTTCGTCACTGCTTTTGACTGTTTCAGATAAAGAATCACCATTGCCTGTTTTTTCTGTGGTTTCAGAAGACTCTGAAGTTTCTACATCTTTAACCTCATTGGAAGCTGCTTTAGTCTCAACTTCTTCTGAATTTTCAACAGTTTCAGCCTCTTCTGACGCTTCTGTCGTTTCTTCTTTTTCTTCTTCTGACACCTTTGTCGTCTCTTCTAATGTTTCCTCTGTTTTTGCTATAGCAGAGTCAGATTTTTCTGCATTATCAGTCTGTCTGGTATCTGACAACGGAGAAACAAATCTGCTGCACAAATACACTATCACCCCAATGCATATAACACCGACAAGAAGTATTCCCGCTTTCTTTCTAAAAAACCCGAATAACTCACATATTTTCTCCGGAATATATAAAATAATACTCAGAAACACCATCAGACCAAGCGTTAAGTATGTTATAAGCTTTGCGTTATTTCTATGTCTGGTAATATGGCCTCTGGCCTTTAAAACCAGTTTTGTAAAGATCTTTTTCTTAAAATTATTCACGTACTTCTTCTTTCAATCTGAAAATTTTCTATCGCATTCCAAAAATGTCTGCACAAACAAGCAATTCTTTTATATTTACATTGCGATCTGGCAGGAACGCATTGTTTCAAGGGCTGCCTGATGTTTTTCAGGAGTAACTCCAGCACAGCATTTCTCATCAACGGAAATTTTAACTTCTGGCATGTATGCCTTAAGCATAAGTGCATTGGAAACAACACAGATATCCGTACACAGGCCTATCAGTTCAAGTTCAATTTCCTCTTTTTCAGATATTTCTTTGATTCTGCACGCTAGTTCTGTTGAGCCAAATGTAGGCTTGTTAATAACCGTCGCATCCCTCAACGCCTCAGCTATACTGCTCTTTATCTCCCAGCCTTCTGTACCGATGATACAATGCGGAACAGGGAGATTTGCGCCTTCCTGAGTCTCCATATAATCAGGTTCATGAGTATCTCTTGTTGCAAAAATATCTTTAGCATCATATTCTTTAATTTTACTGATAACAGCAGGTACAATTGCCTCTGCTTCTTTTGTACCAAGAGCACCATCAATAAAATCGTTTTGCATATCAATAACTACTAAAATCTTTCTCATATCGGGCCTCCATTTTTATATCGCATATTCAACTATTATATATTCATACAAGCTTAAATCCAAGTTTCATGAAAATATTAGCCCAATTTTTCTAATTTAATTTTTTACTCGTCTGAAGACTCCTGATACTCATCAATTATCAGATTAAGCTCATGATATGGATTATCAATCAGCTTTATTTCATCGTTAAGCTCTAAAAGCTTATCCTCCGCATAGCTCCACCTGGGCCATTCCGGCAGACTGATGCTGCCATCACTGCCCTTATTGGGATCTCCTGTTTTGGCGAAGTTCGTCCAATAAGTCTGCATAATCTCTGACAAAGCATAATCATCAGCATCATACATTCCGGGATGATATGCAAGGTTTCCATATGCATAAACCATCTCACCGGCATGATTATTGCTCAGATAATTATTGGTTTTCGTAAAGAAATACTGATATACCGGCTTTCCCTGCTTCTCCATATATTTACTCCAGACATTATGGCTGTATGAAAACCATACATCACTGTAAATATAGTTAAGAGAACCCTTTGCCTCTCCCTTGGCATCCACAACAAAGTAATTATCTCTTGTTATCGAATCGTATGGTATAAGCTCTGCGGCTTTTCCTGCATAATCCCCAAGCACTTCCTGAAGGATTTCTTCATAATTCCCACTTGTTGCATTGGTGCTGAGCAAAAATGCATCTGCCTCTTTAAGATTAGATCCATTTAAAAGCGCCTGCTCGTGGTTCTCTCCCTTTTCATAAGTAAGATAGGGCATCTCTTTAAGTGCATACCCGTCCACGCACATATCACTGTTCTGAGAACTGGTATTTACAAGCTTTTTCGCATCAATTTCTCTGAGATCGCTTATGTTGTCTGCATTAAATTCCTTTAATATCTCTTTTCCTGTAGAAAGAGCTTCATCCATATCCCTAAAGGTATGATATGGCTTCCTTCCTGCAATTCCGCTGCTTTCAGCTATCGCTCTGACAAAAAGTCCATCTGTGAGCGGAGATACACACAGCGCATTAACTGAGGATGATCCTGCTGACTCACCGGCAATTGTTATATTATTGGGGTCTCCGCCAAACGAAGCTATATTTTCATGAACCCATTTAAGCGCCATTATCTGATCAAGCAGACCATAGTCTCCGGTTGTGCCATTAGGAGATTCGCTGATAAGCTCTTCATTTGCCATATATCCGAATATTCCAAGTCGATATGCGAAATTGACCATAATTACACCCTTTTTCGCAAAACTCTCACCCCGATATTCCGTATAATATGATTGTCCAGATGTAAGTGAACCGCCATGAACATAGAAAATTACCGGAAGAGGTTCATCTCCCAGATCGGCAGGTCTGTATACATTAAGATATAAACAGTCCTCACTCATTGCATCTTTATACTGATCATCCAGTGAAAATCTGTAATCGTGAGTACCAAGAATCTTGGACAAGGAAGAATAAAGCGTGGATGACGAAGGCTGCATTGCCATAGGTGCGTAGGTATCACATGCTCTGACACCATCCCAACTGTCAGCCTCCTGAGGTTCCTTCCACCTAAGGTCACCAACGGGTGGTTTCGCATAAGGAACACCTGCAAAAATCTCGACCTCATGGTCCTTGCTGTACACTCCTGTTATATCTCCCTGTGCTACATGAACTACAGACGTAGCTTCCGGATTCTTATAGGTAACAGCCGGAATACGCTTTTCTTCAGGTGCTGTAAGCACATAATTGATGTAGAAAAGCGCGATAAGAACCACAAAAGCTCCCGCTGCAACTGCCTTATTCCAGATTTTTATTTTGTTATCACGGGTATCTCTTTTTCGTATCTGTTTTCTTGCATATAAAAGCAAAAAACATAGTAAAACTGCGATTGCCCATCCTATAAGCCTGTTCTTGGAAAGTTCCAACAGCAGCAGATAAACCGCCGTTATGAATACAATAAAAATACTATATACCATATCAATTACCTCTTCATTATTTTAAATTGTGCATCATTTAATTGTTTTAGATACATTATCATAATTTTTCAAAATATGAAAGTACTGATATATAATTTTATGGTATAGTATTCTTCATCGGAAAAAAAGGAGGAATTTATTTACTATGGAACCAGTAAAAAGTATTGACGCGGAAGACGATCAGTTTGCATACCGCTATGACACACAACTCCTTATTGACAGAAGAGATAAGGATCTTGATGAAGACGAAATAGCTGACTACATAACAACACATTTTGAGGGTAATTCCCTGATCGCTGCAGGTGATGAGGAACTCGTTAAGATTCATTTTCATACAAATGAGCCTTGGAAAATCCTTGAATATTGCAATACTGTAGGAGAAATCTACGACATTGTAGTAGAGGACATGATCAGACAGTCAGCCGGAATGCAGGGTTAATCCCGTTGAAAGAATTACCGACAAAAATGGCAGCCCATCTGAATGGACTGCCATTTTTAGCGTTTTTTATCAGCTTACAACTTCTACAAGCTCTATTCTGAAGTTGAGCTCTTTTCCTGCCATCTCGTGATTTGCATCAAATGTGATGGTCTTGTCATCCTTATCTGTAACCTTTACAGGGAAAGGTCTTCCGTACATATCCTGAAGGTAAACCTGCTGGTCTACACTGAGGTTTTCAGCTCCGGGCATTTCTGCAATATCAACAGTGAAAATTGCCTCCGGATCCACCTCTCCGTATGCCTCCTCAGGCATAAGATGGATATCTACAGTCTCTCCGACCTCCATGTTTGCTACTGCAACGTCAAAACCGTGAATCATCATTCCCATTCCGCACACGAATTCAAGGGGCTCACCTCTGTCATATGATGAATCAAACTGTGTACCATCATTAAATGTTCCCTTATAGTGAGCACGTACGGTTTTTCCCGCATTTTTTCCCTCGATAATGGGACCACCATGGCATCCGTGGCAACCGCCGCAGCCGCCTTCTTCATCATGACAGCCACCGCATGATTCCTCCTCGTCATGGCATCCGCCACAACCATGCTCTTCTTCATGATCTCCGCAGGTATGTCCTTCTCCATGGTGATCACAGTTTACACCTGTATTGATAAGCTCACCCTTAAGGTATGCCTCAACAGCATCATCAGTATTTCCTGATGCACCTGCGCAAAGCTCAATACCATTCTCTTCAAGAGCAGCCTGAGCACCACCGCCGATACCGCCGCAAATAAGAACATCGATGTCCTTTCCTGCAAGAAGTCCTGCAAGTGCGCCGTGTCCGCTTCCTTCTGAACCTATAATCTCTGAAGACTGAACATTTCCGTCTTCTACGGTATATACTTTAAATTCCTGAGTATGACCAAAATGCTGAAATACTTCTCCGTTTTCATATGTTACTGCAATCTTCATTACTTCCTCCTTAATTGCCTAACAATATTACATTACTTTTTAAACACAAAGTATTACCATTTTATCATTAGTCCTCCAAAAATAAAATCACAATTTTCGACGACAAATAATTTTATAAAAGCTTTAAATTTTCCCAGCCGGTTATGTAGTATCATTTTATTAGTACTTATGAATCGCAGCTGAAAGTGAGGTATTTGATTATGAGTGATGAATTCAGGGAAAAAGCCATTAAAATAATAGTTGATTTCGGAAGTGGTGATGAAGCCGCTCTGAAAGCTCTTGATGATGCTTCTCTGCTGGCAAAATACTGCGAAGTCACAGGGGAATCTGCCGAAGATTATAAAGATGCGTGATGAGAGTTTTCACAAAAAAACCACATTCTCGTCACGATTTATTACGAATTCTTTTGTAATATTATCATATCAGGAAACACCAATCCTGATGAATCCCCTCATAAAACACTTTTCTTCAAAAAATAAAGGCCGGTCTCCAGCGATAGGAGCCCGGCCTTTCCTCCTTATAATTTCGTTGTCCATTTAGTGCAATCAATCACTTCGGTTGCCAGATCCTGATAAAAATCCGGTTCGTGACAAACCATAACAACTGTTCCCTTATATTCTTTCAGAGCACGATGAAGCTCTTCTTTAGCATCAACATCCAGATGGTTTGTAGGCTCATCAAGGACAAGTATGTTTGATTCCCTGTTCATAAGCTTGCAGAGCCTTACCTTTGCCTGTTCACCACCGGAAAGTACTTTACATTTACTCTCGATATGCTTTGTCGTAAGTCCGCACTTTGCAAGAGCGCTTCGTACTTCATACTGAGAGAAAGACGGAAACTCATTCCATATCTCCTGCAGACATGTAGTCTCTATATCCGGAGACATTTCCTGCTCAAAATATCCGATTTCAACGTGTTCTCCCCTTTGTACCCAGCCTGAAATCGAGGGAATAATACCAAGCAGGCTCTTCAGAAGAGTAGATTTACCAATTCCGTTAGCACCTGTAAGAACAATAAAGGTATTCCTTTCAATCATCAGATTCAGAGGCGTGGACAGTGGTTCATCATAGCCTATGACAAGATCCTTTGTCTCAAAAAGAACCTTTCCGGGAGTTCTGGCTGTCTTGAAGTAAAACTCCGGCTTGGGTTTTTCCTGAACCTTCTCAATAAGCTCCATATTATCAAGCTTTTTCTGGCGTGCCATAGCCATGTTTCTTGTTGCAACCCTTGCCTTATTTCTTGCAACAAAGTCCTTAAGATCAGCAATTTCCTGCTGTTGTCTGTTATAAGCAGCTTCTCTCTGAGCCTTTTTCATCTCATAGACTTCCATAAATTTATCATAATCTCCGACATATCTGTCGAGACTGTGTGTCTGACCATCCATGTGATAAATGATGTTTACGACACTGTTCAGGAACGGAATGTCATGAGAAATAAGAATAAAAGCATTTTCATATTCCTGAAGGTATCTCGTAAGCCAGACTATATGCTCTGCATCAAGATAATTTGTAGGCTCATCCAGCAAAAGAATATCAGGCTTTTCCAGAAGAAGCTTGGCAAGAAGAATTTTGGTTCTCTGCCCTCCTGAAAGCTCTGTTACATCACGGTCAAGGCCAAGTTCCAGAAATCCCAGAGCTCTTGAAACCTCTTCTATCTTTGAATCTATCAGGTAAAAATCGTGGTTTGTAAGAAGATCCTGTATTGTACCCAGCTCTTCCATATATTCCTCAAGCTGTTTTTCATCCGCTTCTCCCATGGCATCACAGATTTCATTCATTCTTGTTTCCATGGCATATAGCGGTTCATAAGCAGATGCAAGAACATCTCTGATCGTCATACCTTCTTTGAGAACCGCGTGCTGATCAAGATATCCGGCCTTAACATTTTTAGACCACTCAATAGTTCCTGCATCCGGCATGAGTTTGCCGGTTATGATATTCATAAATGTGGACTTACCTTCACCGTTTGCGCCGACAAGTCCGATGTGTTCTCCCTTAAGAAGTCTGAACGAAACATCATCAAAGATCGCTCTGTCTCCAAAACCATGTGTAAGGTGTTCAACGTTTAAAATGCTCATATATCTTTTCCTTCCAACTTAAAAATCCGTAATCCACATTATATAATATCTTCTGAAATAAAGCGATTAATGATATCTTAATTCTGTCAGACAAAACATGAATTCGGAGATGGAAAGCTCATGAATTATACATATATTGTAGAATGTGCCGACGGTACCTATTACTGTGGCTGGACTAATAATCTTGAAAAACGCATTTCAGACCACAATGCCGGAAAAGGTGCAAAATACACCAAACCAAGACTCCCTGTTAAGCTCGTCTATTACGAAGAATTTGAAACAAAAGAAGCTGCCATGAGCCGTGAATGGCACATAAAGCAGCTTCCCAGAGCCGAAAAAGAAAAGTTATTCAAATAGACAGACTGTCAATCTCATTCAGTTCATCCTGTGAAAAAGCAGTATTCTCCAATGCTTTGATATTATCAAGTATCTGCGAGGGTCTGGACGCACCGATAAGCACAGAAGTGACTATGCCATCATGAAGTATCCATGAAAGTGCCATTTCTGCAAGTGTCTGACCTCTTTTCACAGCAATATCATTAAGTTTTCTGACTTTATCAAGCTTATCTGATACCTGATTTTCTTTAAGGAAACGTCCGTCAGTCCTTATTCTGCTATCCTCCGGTATACCGTTTAAGTATCTGTCAGTAAGCATTCCCTGCGCCAGTGGAGAAAAACATATAATACCCTTATCAAGACGTTTAGCAGTCATTTTCAAGCCGTTTTTCTCAATAATACGGTCAAATATGTTGTATCTGTTCTGGTTTATCACAAACGGAACATGACGATCTTCAAGAATTTCAGATGCTTTTTCAAGTGTTGCACCATCATAGTTTGATAATCCTACATACAACGCTTTTCCGCTTCTGACTATCTGTTCCAAAGCCCCCATTGTCTCCTCCAGCGGAGTCTCTGGATCCATACGGTGATGATAAAATATATCCACATATTCAAGTCCCAAACGTTTTAAGGACTGATCAAGACTGGAAATAAGATATTTTCTGCTTCCCCAATTGCCATAGGGACCGGGCCACATATCATAACCCGCCTTGGTTGAAATGATCATCTCATCCCTGTACGCAGAAAAATCCTCTTTCAGTATCTTGCCAAAATTGGTTTCGGCGCTACCGGGAGCCGGTCCGTAATTATTTGCCAGATCAAAATGTGTGATTCCGTTGTCAAAAGCGGTATGACACATATCTTTCATATTCTGATAATTTCCGGTATCCCCAAAATTGTGCCACAAACCGAGAGAAACAGCGGGTAATAACAATCCGCTTTTTCCGCAGCGGTTATAGGTCATCTTTTCATATCTGTTTTCATCTGCTTTATACATTGTCTGATACTGTCCCTTTTCGTGTTTTTTTATCTGTTTACATAAGGTTCTCATCATAAATGGCACGCTGTCCACCAACATATTTGGGACGATGGCGGGCACAGATTATAGGTGCCGCACCGATTTTTCGAAGAGATATCCGCATGGGAACAACAACGCTGTGCATGTGCATTCCTATCATGGTTCCGCCGATATCAATTCCTGCATCAGCTTTGGCCTTAACTGACTCAACAAGAATAGGATCATCAAATCTCTCATATGCAACTGTACCAAGTGCCCCGCCTGCATGATTGGGCTGCGGAATTGCATTAACCTGCTCAAAATCATATTTATCAAGTATTTCTCTCTCTACTACCAGCGCTCTGTTCAGATGTTCGCAGCACTGAACTGCAGCAAATATTCCATTTTCCTTCAAAACGGGAATTATTCCATCATAAACAGCCTTAGCTGCATCAACATTTGTAGCAGTTCCGATCTGGTCACCCAAAATCTCACTTGATGAGCAGCCTATAACAAAAATATCACCCTTCTTAAGCCTGGCCTCCTTAAGTATTTCTGAGACCGCGGTCCTGCTTTGTTCTTCAACTTCTTTGAAATCCATTTACTTTTTCCTTACCTTTTACTCATTTTTCTATGCTGCTTTCAGACGCTTTAATGCCTTTTGGGCTCTAAAGCCTTCTCTTCATTCTTGATCTCCCAGTGTATAAGGAAAGTCAGCGCTGCTCTTAACGCAATAATTGCACCTAGAATGCCGAGCTCAGCCCACTCTCTGACTACAACAGTCCTCAAAACCTCTCCACCCAGCTTAAATTCAAGTGCCAGGGCAATACCCTGCGCAAGCTCAAGCCTTATGGAATCATTTTTCCTTATCCACATGATAAAGCTCTTTACACCGGTGTAGACAAGAATACATATACCGAAAAACTCCAATAACAGAGTAGAGAATTCTACAACATAGCGCAATATGTTTTCAGCAACAGAATATACACCTTCCATAGCAGATTCTCCTTTACTTTTTTGAAAAAATCCTTCCGTTTTGACAGCTTTAATTATACGTGTTATTTATCCCTTGGTCTATCCTTATGCGTAATTTCGATTATATTGGACTGATTTTTATCCAAACAAAAGGAGGCAGTCTGGCTGCCTCCTTACAAAATATCTATTAAATTGCTGCAAAACCCTTTTCCAGATCTGCAATGATGTCATCTGCATGCTCTGTTCCAATTGAAAGTCTGATAGTGCTCTGTGTTATGCCCTGATCAAGAAGCTCTTCCTCGGAAAGCTGTGAGTGTGTTGTAGTAGCAGGATGAATAACAAGGCTCTTAACATCAGCTACGTTTGCAAGGAGTGAGAATATCTCAAGGCTATCGATGAACTTCCATGCTTCTTCTTTTCCTCCCTTAATCTCAAAGGTAAAGATTGATGCTCCGCCATTAGGGAAGTACTTCTGATACAATGCATGATCAGGATGCTCAGGCAGTGAAGGATGATTAACCTTTGCAACCTTGGGATGCTTACTAAGGAAATCTACAACCTTCTTGGTATTCTCAGCATGTCTTTCCAGTCTGAGTGAAAGTGTCTCAACACCCTGAAGTAACAGGAATGCGTTGAACGGAGAAATTGTAGCACCTGTATCTCTAAGCAGGATAGCTCTGATAAATGTAACGAATGCAGCAGGTCCTACAGCATCATAGAATGAAATTCCGTGATAGCTGGGGTTAGGATCAGCAATGTTAGGATACTTTCCGCTTGCCTTCCAGTTGAACTTACCGCCTTCAACGATTATTCCACCAAGAGTTGTGCCATGTCCGCCGATAAACTTTGTTGCTGAATGAACTACGATGTCTGCGCCATGCTCTAATGGTCTGATAAGGTAAGGTGTTCCGAAGGTATTATCAATAACAAGCGGAAGTCCATGCTTATGAGCAATTTCTGCAATTGCATCAATATCCGGGATATCACTGTTGGGATTTCCAAGAGTCTCAAGATAGATTGCTCTTGTGTTATCCTTTATAGCTCCCTCAACCTCTGCAAGGTTATGTGCATCTACAAATGTTGTATCCACGCCATACTGAGGAAGTGTGTGTGAAAGAAGGTTGTAACTTCCACCGTAGATTGTCTTCTGCGCTACGATATGTCCACCGTTTGCTGCAAGAGCCTGAATTGTATATGTGATAGCTGCTGCACCGGATGCAACTGCAAGTGCTGCGGTTCCGCCTTCAAGGGCTGCTAATCTCTTCTCTAAAACATCCTGTGTTGAATTTGTAAGTCTTCCGTATACATTACCTGCATCAGCAAGTGCGAATCTGTCAGCTGCGTGCTGGCTGTTTCTGAATACATAAGAAGTTGTCTGATAAATCGGAACTGCTCTTGAATCTGTAGCCGGATCCGGCTGTTCCTGTCCTACGTGTACCTGAAGTGTCTCAAATTTATAACTCATAATATAATCCTCCCAATATCTTGTATTTGTTTGTCGTGTTTTGTTCTGATGGGATTACTATACTACTATTCAGATAGGATTTATAATACAGATAAAATATATGGTGTTATAGCTTCAACCTATAACACCATCAGAAATTTCACTATATGTTATATATAAATATGTCAGCCAACCCCCGCATGGTTGAGCTATTTTATCAGGCTCTCAAGCGTTTCATAAAGCATTTCAGGCTCTATCGGTTTGGATAAGTGTGCATTGAGACCTGACTGCAGGCTTCTCTGTACATCCTCGTCAAAAGCATTGGCCGTAAGCGCAATAATAGGGATAGTTCCGGCATCTGCTCTTTCCAGGGCTCTGATGGCTCTCGTTGCCTCAAGTCCATCCATTTCAGGCATTCTCATGTCCATCAATATGGCATCATAATATCCATCAGGATGGCTTCCAAACAGTTCAACAGCAAGCTTGCCATTCTCTGCATGGTCAACCTCAATTTCTCTCTTCTTAAGAAGCATCATGGCTATTTTTGCATTAACAGCGACATCCTCTGCAAGAAGTATATGCCTGCCCTTAAGCTCTGCCTTACTTTTTTTGTTTTGTTCCTTCAGTGCAACTGCTTTCCCAAACTGCTGCAAAATACTATTTGCATTCAAAGGCTTTGACATAAAGCTGTCCACACCTGCTTTTTTTGCTTCCTCAAGTATTTCGTCCCAATGATATGCAGCCAAAATAACAATTGCCGATTCATTGCCTATTATTTCCCGAATTTTACTGGTAGTTTCTATTCCATCCATTTCAGGCATTTTCCAGTCAACCAGTATCAGACTGAACTGCTCACGTCTTGCATCCTTGAGCCGTACCATCTCAACAGCCTCCTGCCCGGAATGTGCTATCTGGACGGAAACTCCGACTTTTTCAAGCTCAACCTGCGCAAAATCGCAGGCTACGGGGTCATCATCCACAATAAGTACACTTATCTCATTGGGTGAAATTTCACCGATACCGTCATACTTCTGATCCGAATCTGCAAGTGTGATCTTGATTGTGAAAGTAGTTCCCACATTCTTTTTACTTTCTACCGATATCTCACCATTCATCATCTCAATAATACTCTTGGTGATAGGCATACCCAGTCCTGTACTTCCATACTTTGTTTTTGTGGTCAGATCCTCCTGACTAAAAGGTTCAAAGAGCTTAGGCAGGTATTCCTCGCTCATACCGATCCCGGTATCCTTTATAACAAATCTGAATACAGACTGCTTATCATAATGTGCAACTCTTTCTATAGTAAAGTCTATTTCCCCGCCTTCCTCAGTGAACTTTACAGAATTGCCAAGAATATTGATAAATACCTGTTTGAGCTTCATGTCATCGCCCACATAGTAATCACCGGTATCTCCTACTCTTTCCCACTTCCAGTTGATACCCTTATCCTTGCACTGACCTTCTACCATAACATTGATCTGATTCAGCAGCTCAGAAAGCGAAAAAACCTCATTTCTGATTACCATTCTTCCTGCTTCAATACGGGACATATCCAGAATATCATTGATAATTTTCAGCAGGTGATCCGCAGATGTTCCTATTTTCTCCAAATAATCCCTGGTATTTTCAGAGAGATCCGTATCATTAAGTGCAATTCTGTCCAAACCTATGATGGCATTCATAGGTGTTCTTATCTCATGACTCATGTTGGAAAGGAACGCGGTCTTTGCCTTGTTTGCGCTCTCTGCCGCTGCCAGTGCATCACTCAGCGCCTGACTCTGCGTAAGTGTTTTCCTTGTTTCTGCATCCACATCGGTAAATCCAAGCCCTATTGCATGCACGATGTGGTCATCTCTGTCCTCAGGATGGCGCACGCCTGCCATTCGTATCATCTCATAGGATTCCAGACCGTTTCTGTCTGTCATGTACCTATAGGTTATGATTCTCTCAGATTCAAGCCCTTTCCTTATCTGATCCGGATTTACAAAATTAAGGAAATCCTCTCTGTATTTATCGGTTACATATTTCTCGGCATAGGAAACCAGAGTTTCAATATACGAAAAATGCTCACCGGGCTTCAATCCATTATCCAGCTGGGAATGAGACTGATAGCAAACCCCTTCGTTTTTATCAAGATCTATATAGTAGACACTTCTATACTCTGAAGAAAGAGCTGTGATCATACTATTGGCCTGAGAATGCAGGTTTTTGCTGTATTCCCTCAAATCCTCTTTTATCTGATGAATCCTGTGTGAAAGCTCCTTTACAGCATCTGAATTATACGATTCCTCAGTTATTTTCACCTCGCTAGGATTTATTTCTTTGGTTAATTCATCAATATCACTTGCTACCTCAGAGATTTCCATTGTCATAAGCTTAAGCTGATTCCTTAGTTCCTTAGTAGCGAAGAAAACAAGTAGCGCACCAAGCAGCACTGCAAGAAAGCTGTTTATAAATATTACTTTTGTCTGTTTGGAAATCTGTTCATCATACCATTCTGCCGAGAAGTCAACAGCTACAATTCCACTGACATTTCCATCCGAATCGAACACCGGACTATAAGCACTATAAAACTTCCCCCATGAATCCGTGTAGGGCTCTTCATCAACCGCTGCTGTCCCTTGTGATGCCTTATCCAGCGCTTCTGTATAAACAACCGGATCCCCAAAAAGACCCGGATCTTCTATTGTTGGATCTACAGTGAAAACGAACTGTTTCTCACCTATTTTGCGAACGCAATAGATATATCTCAGATCAATATTATCCTGAAAAACCACCAGAGTATCATTGATTTTTTGATAAACCTCTGTACCTTCATCCTCTGCCTTTAGCGTTTTGAGGTCATCTCCGTTCAACATGGCTGCTGCAGATTTGGATATATCGAGCATGCGGTTCTGTATGAGCGTTCTCATAGCCGCTTTGGAATTCCCGACAAGAACAGCGCCCAAAAGCAAATTGAACGCAAGAAGAACAACTGATATTATTATCGTCAATTTTGCGGAAAAACCAGAAATTCGTTTAATTTTCCCGCCTATATTACCGGTTTTTTTATTGGCAGATTCCATAGCTGATACCTCTAAATATCATATTTAAAGTACAACGCTATTCCACCTTAAATTATATCTGATATGCAGCTCTATAACCATAATTAAGAAATGCACATATCATTAAGTTTCTATGAACATTATTATGTTTTTATTTTCTGACGAAGTGGTATATTATTATTTGGCCCAAAAAGTCGTGAAAGGATTTATTTAAGATGAATAAGATAAAGAATATATTTAAACAGATGAGTCACGATCCGGTTCTTTGCATCGCCTGGATTTTAGCTATAATTTCAGCGATATATGTCCATCCTGACAAAAAATATATTAGCTATATAGACTTCAGGTCCCTTGGTATCCTCTGGGGATTGATGATAGTAATTCAGGGATACAGAGAGAATTCCCTTTTTGAAAAAACCGGTGAAATCCTGCTTAAAAAAGTCTCACGCGGCTATCAGCTTGCTATGGTTCTTATTCTTATGTGCTTTTTTGGAAGTATGCTCATCACAAATGACGTGGCACTTATTACCTTTGTTCCGTTCGCTATGATGACTCTGAATAACTGCGACAGACAGGATCTGATGATTCCCGTTATTGTTCTTCAGACTATTGCCGCAAATCTTGGAAGTATGCTTACTCCTGTAGGTAACCCGCAGAATCTGTATATCTACGGGCTGACAGGCATGAGCATAACGGAGTTTATCTCAACGATGCTCCCCTATACGCTGCTTACAGCTATACTTCTTTTGATCAGTATCTTTATTCTTCCCGGAAAATGGGAAAAGCTTGCTAATACAAACGATAATCACAGTGTGGTAAAAAGCTTTGGTACACCATTTCAGATTGCTGTATACAGTATTCTCTTTATAATTGCTCTTTTATGCGTACTGAGAATTATTCCTTATCAGATAATGGTAATCATAATTCTGGCTGTAGTAGCCATCATGGACGGCAAAATACTGCTTCGCGCAGATTATATGCTGCTCATCACTTTTATTGGATTTTTTATTTTTACAGGAAATATGGAACGGATACCTCAGATTAAAGCATTCCTCTCAGACGTAGTATCCGGCAGAGAATTTTATGTATCATTGATAACAAGCCAGTTTATCAGCAATGTTCCGGCAACTCTTATGCTGTCAGACTTTGCCCAAAATTATAAGGAACTCCTAGCAGGTGTAAATGTAGGCGGCCTGGGAACACTTATAGCATCCATGGCCAGCCTCATTTCCTTCAAGCTTTTTTCCAACGATTTCAAGGAAAAGCGCCTGAAATATGTTATCACCTTTACTGTAATGAACCTTATTTTCTTAGCATTTCTTGTTGCCCTTCACGCTCTTATCTGAGTGTGAAGGAAGAACCATCCTCATAATCATCTGTTTCGTCATCTTCCGGCTGCTTTGTTCCATTTTCCGGTACCTTCACAATAAGTTCCAGAATTCTGCTGTGCCTGAAAACAAATACAGCGACAAGAAGAAACAGATGTGTATAAAAGGCTCCGACTATATAATAGTTTCTTTCAAGCAGAAATCCTGCCTCAAAGCCTATATAACAGAATATTCCCGACAAGCTTAAGCCAAGCATCAGAAGCGGCAGCTTCATAAATGTATTCTTGATTGCCACAAGGAAATCCTTAAATGAAGCATCAAAATATACAAATCTACCGACCATAAGTCCCAGATAGTACATCATAACAGGACTGTATTCGCTTTCATCTCCGATAATATTCAGAAAAACCAGAATAAAAATCACATAAAACATGCCAAGCATCCTGACAGATGCCTTCTCTTCTCTGGATATCTTGTTAAGCGGAATAATCAGCTTGTCCAATATAGTATTAAAAACGCAGGACAAACAGATAAGCATAAGTAATACAAAATCTTTCCAGTTGCTCCAGATATGTGCAAATAATGCGAAATATCCTGATCTGATGCCCGCAGCCTGAACAAGAGTATATATATGATTAAGTACAACATATGCACAGGCAAATGACATGACCGAAGTTGCCGATATTATCATTTCATAAAACAGCTGTACCATTTTATGGAATCTTTCACTTAAAACTGCTCTTCTTTTTCTGCCTCCGGTAGTTACTGTTGCTGTGCCGGCATATATAAACAGGTCACATATGATTACCCCAACAAAGGCAATCAGTAAAAATATAATTTTCTTAACCGGTGTAAAATCCGGATTGGTATATGCATCCAGCGACACGAATTATTCTCCTCCCATTTCTGCCTTAAAATATAAACATTGAAACTACAACCTTAAAAAGAAAAGAAATCAGTTGTATCAGAATGAAGAATCGAAAAATACTTCCAAAGGCACTTACCCCGTATGATGTCCTTCTGTTCCAGTAATTTGGATCATTAAAGCCTCCAAAATTGCCTGTACGCCATTCCCATTGCCATTGACCATTTGTATTACCAAATGGATTCCACTCTTCATAAGGATTGCTTTCAGTTCCATAGGACGTACTCTGTCCTTCATAGCTGTAGGATGCCTGTCGCTGATTATAAGTATGTGTACTTGAATGAGGCTTGGACAGAATATCATAAGCCGCATTAATCTCATTCATCTTTGCAGACGCTGCAGGGTCATTCGGATGAAGATCCGGATGATACTTTTTTGCCAGTGTTCTGTATGCTTTTTTTATTTCTTCATCAGATGCTCCCGGATTAACTCCCAGCACCTTGTAAGGATCTGTCATCATATCTGTTCCCTTTATTCTCTCATGTTGTCTTTATAAACTTGTTTTTGCAATTAGGGCATGTTATCTCAATTCTGCCCTTTCCCTTAGGGACACGAATATGCTGCCTGCACTCTTTACATACATAATATCTGCTGGTTTTTCTGTCGCGCCATTGCATTTGAATCAGCTTTGACATGCTTTTGGGTCTTTTCATTAGCTGAAGAAATTTCTGATTTTCAGAATATCTCTTCGCTATGTTCTTCGAAAATACCCTGAACAATGTGTATCCATATGTCAGTAAAAACATAATATATATAATCCTGTTATTCAAGAACATATTTATGACAAGCAGGATTATAGCCACAAGATTCAAAAATCTTGCCATATCGTCAAATCCGCATCTTCCGTACATAAATCTTGCCATGTTACTTCTAAATCTGTATGAAAACTGTTTTACTTTATCCATATTTTTTACCTCAATTTCTAGAATCTGTAGCAGTTTCTTTGTGATTATACCCTCAAACTGTGACCGAACTGTTAACAGTAAAAAAACAGTGCATCCGGTATTATTCCGAATACACTGTTTAAAATGGACCACTAACCCCGTCCCCATTTGTGCCTTTTTCGGAAGCATTCCTGGCACATATTGAATTTGTAGGACCACTTGAGTTTCTTGCCACAATAGGCACAAGCCCTGAGATTAAGCTTTTGCTTATCAAGGATTCGGAATATTTTCTCCGAAATAAGACGTTTACCCTCAAGAATACGGTTCAAATCATCAACATCTCCGAAAACTCTGGAAAATGAATAGAGAAAGTCATATATAGCGCTTGCTGTTTCCAGCTGTAAAAGCGCATTCTTATCCTCTTCATCCACTGTATCTGCGCAATATTCTGTCATGGTCCGGTTTATGTCCGGTTGTCTCCCACCGTTTACCATCCTGTAGTAGTCCAGATAAACACCAAATATATCCCTGTTATCCTCATTTATGGGAATTCTTATAAACTTCCTTATAAGCTCTCTATTGTCTTTTATTCCCTCAAGAGCCTTCGCGATACTGATTTTTTCTGAAATATCACCCTTGTTATAGTATTTCTCCGCCGGAATTTTATTCCAAGTTTCAAGAATTGCAGAAATTCTTCCGTCTTTATGAAGAAAATCCTCTGGAATATTTATCATAACCTGACGAAGAGGCACCATTCTGCTGAATAAAAGGCCTTCTATGGTTTCAAAATCATAGTAGGAAGTCACATAGCCTGTATCATATATTCCGTATCTGCCCGCTCTCCCGGCAATCTGCTTTACTTCAGAAGAATTAAGAGGCCTTTCATCCACACCATCAAATTTAATGGTCTGCAGGAAAACAATCCTTCTTATGGGAAGATTCATGCCCATTCCTATGGCATCTGTTGCAACAACAACATCTGTATCTCCCTCTGCAAATTTCCTGGCTTCCCTGTGCCTTACATCATACGGAAGAGATCCATATATTATGCTGCATTTTATATTATGCTGCTGAAGCTCAGCTGCAACACTATGCACATCTTTTCTTGAAAATACAATCAGCGCATCACCTTTTTGTACATCTGAAGGGAAATCAAAATCTCTTGCCGCTTCATCCATTACAAGAGGCGTTTTTCTTTCATGATACTGCACTTCATATGTATCCTTGCAGGACTCGATCATTCGTATTATAAGAGCCTCAGCATCCGGTGATGCACAAATATGTACAGTTTTTGCCCTTGCCCCAAGAATCGCAGCTGTCCAGTATCCTCCACGCTGTCTGTCCGCGGCCATCTGTGCCTCATCTATAACTGCCATGTCCCACTCTTCTTCAAGGTCCAGCATTTCTATTGTTGAAGACTGGTGAAATGCCCCTGGCATCAGTATTCTTTCTTCCCCAGTTATCATTGAGCAGGGCACACCTTCACTGTTCATTCTTTCATACTGTTCATATGCAAGAAGACGTAAAGGTGCAAGATATATCCCATTTTCTGCTCTTTTCAGGTCTTCTAATGCCTGATACGTCTTTCCGGAATTTGTAGGACCTATATGAATAATGAATCGCCTCTCCATCTCTCTTGCCATTGGATAAAGCTTTGTATAATCGTCAGGCGTTGAGGTTTCAATATTCTCAAAAAGCAGCTTTCTGGCCTCCATTACCTTTTGATAGCGCCTTACGCCTTTCTGATAATGTGGATTCACCACAATCTGTTCAAAAATCACTTGTTCAGACACATTATTCTTGATATAAGAAACGATATCCTTAATGTGTTTTGATTCCCTCAGGTATTTCATTATTACCTTTGAAATCGCCTTTTTCTTGCCTTCAGAAATGAATCCAAGGATTTCTGCATCATCTGATTCCCAGAGTGCATCGACTATCACATGACCTATTTCCGGCATAAGCTCTGAAAGATATGTGTTATTCATCCTCCTCTCAAAATCTCTGCAAAACCTTTCAATATTAGATCCTGATATCTCCTGCTTTTCCATTTTTCCATATTCAGTCCGGATATTTGTATAGATTCTCTCTGTTTTTAATATATTGAGGAGTTCACTGTATACAGCAAAGGCTATCCTGTCATGCTCTCTTTTAAAATAGCTGTCAAAAGCCTCCTGAGGAAATCTGCCTCGGACTTCCTTCAATTCTTTATTAAAATTTCTTCTTTTTGCGGCGTTTTTATTTGTATATCTCTTTTTCATATTTTAAGACAGCATCATTGCGGTGCTTCTAATCCTTTAATATCACTTTATCAGTGTCATACCGGTTTCAAATGCGTACGGATACATGAATCTGCGCTCTGCTCCATCATCAAATTCTACTGAAAACTTGGTTGGAATATCGAATTCATCTACTGAAACATCAGTAATCACTCCCTGACCGTACTTAGGTTGCGATATTCTCTGACCTATAACAAGTTCTGCGGGTAGCTCAACATTATTTGTATCCTTATATTTTACAGCATAGTTATTTGTCCGAAGCATCTTCTTTACTGAAGCCCTGGACTTCTTCTTTTCTGCCTTGTGTTCAGCTTTTCTTTCCTTTGGCGAGATTATCGATATCTCACTTACAAATGTAGAATCCTCATCGTTATAGGTAAGAATATTCAGCTTATTTCTGGCTCTTGTCATTCCAACATAGAAAATTCTGCGCTCCTCCTCGAAATCCTTCAATTCCTGTTTATCCGCAAATTGCTTAATTTCTATGACCTTATTGGGAAATACCCCATCACAAGCATCCATAAGATAAACTTCGTCATATTCGAGACCCTTGCTGGAATGTATGGTCGAAAGTATAAACTTTGCACTAAAATCAGGTTCCTTATCCCTGAAAATTTCCTGTAGTTCCTGCAGCCTTCGCATAAAGCCATCTATCGTGCTCTCATTGCCCGCTATCATCTTCAGTATAAACAACTTATTCGCATCTAAATGATTATTCTCCAGATACTCGCCATAGCCCATAAAACGTTCGATTCTTGTGAGTGCTTTATATGGCTCTTCGTATCTCATGTTAGAAAGGTGTGTTCTCAGCGAACGACATTTGGCTTTTACATGTGCATTTAACATTTCAGTTTCTTCTACTGCATCAAGTATGGGAATCTCACTGTTAGATGCAATTCTGCAAAGCCTCTCAGCCTGGGCCTTTTTAAGATAGGTCTGGCATTTAAAATATATTCTCATGAAGCTCTCTTCATCGAACGGATCCATGCAAAACTTCAAAATACACTCAATATCCAGAACAACCCTGTGCGTGAAAAATCCCATATCTGAATTTCTCACACGATAAGGGATTCTCTGCCTTTCAAGGATGTCGACCAGTGGCACTATACTCTCATTATCACGATACAGCACTGCTTTTTGACTTTCTGCATCAGCAGCTACCTTCGCAAGATAATTGTACTGATTTTTCCTGCTATTTAGCTGAATATAATTTATATCAGTACCTTTTTCTCTTGTGGCCTGCATATGCTTGTCATGGCGCATATCATTATGGCTGATAAATACGTCTGCAGCAGACACGATCGCAGCATTTGATCTGAAGTTCTGGTCCATTATAAGTACTTTGGCATCAGGATGGTTTTTATCAAAATCAAGAAGTGCTTCGGGATATGCAGCTCTGAAACCATAAATACTCTGGTCCTCATCTCCAACCATGAAAAGATTTCCGTTTTCCCCGGAAAGAAGTCCTATTATCATATGCTGGACTTTGGATGTATCCTGGGCTTCATCAACGCATATATACTGGTATTTATCCTGATAGAATTTAAGAAGTTCAGGCGAACCCTTGAGCATCCTGTATGCATAAACCATCTGATCATCATAGTCCATGAGTCCGCGCCTCTTAAGTTCCGCATTATAGGCCTCATATACTGAAAGTATATCTATATCTACATCATTCTCCAGCTTTTTTATCTCTTCATTTGTCAGAAGCATGTTCTTGCAATATGTAATAAGAGTCCTGACTCCCTTTATGTCACTTTCAGTAGGAAAATCCTTCTTCAGTTTTATATAAATATCCGTAAGGATCTTTCCTGTAATCTTTTCATCCGTAACAAGATCATAAGCTTTTTTGCCTATCAGCCTTCCATAATGTTGTATTATTTTCGCGCATATCCCGTTGATTGTCCTGAACTCCAGAGAATATGAGAAGTCTTCCCCAAATATACTTCTAAAACGTTCAGACATATCTCTGGTTGCTGCAATAGTGTATGTAAGTGTAAGTATATTCTCCGGATTAATTCCCTTACAATAGAGCATATATCCTAATCTGTTTACCAGCACAGTAGTCTTGCCACTTCCAGGAACCGCCAGCAAAAGAACAGGTCCATCCGTTGTCCTGACTGCATCAAGTTGCTGGCTGCTTAAGTGTCTTAAATATCTTTCAAAAAACTCATTTTCATTCATAAAATATTGTATTTATCCTGCTAATTTTCAATTTATCCGTATTTACTGCTATTATTACACAGCCTGATATCCAAAAACTATAATTGCAATACTAATTTGTAAAAGTTGCACAATTCTCGATTAATTGACCGCTTTGGTCATGTTGTAAAAAATCATTCTCTCCACTGCATGAATTTCTACATAAGTTTAATCCAAGGCAGGTATTTCCTGGGTTTTAAAGTTATGTGTAAAATAATGCGCTCTTAATCCTTTCTCTAACTTATGTAATAAATCATGCGTTTTTGACCAATATAGTCATTAATTTTGAATCATTTACTGCATGATTTCTTACATAAGTATGCATGGATTTGTACATAAGTTTATTTCTTTTACCAATTTTATGTATTAATCAGGCAAAAGTTCATGATTTTGTACATAAGTTAATGCATGGTATTCTACATAAGTTTTCCGGTTTATGATTTTTGGCACTGATTATTCCTAATTCATATCTGATTTCTTTTACTGGTGCATTCTTTTCTACATATCTACGCATTATTTTCTACATATGTTTGCTTTCAGTCCTGCATCATTTTCTACATAAGCTTGAGTTTCTTATGTATCATTGAATGCAGTGTTCTTTTATGCCCTCCAGGTTCTAGATCATTACAGATTATAAAAACCTTTTTATTTTCCATTTTAAGGGATTTATGTTTTTTGATTGGGAACAACATCAATACGAAAGTTTAGAGGGCTGTATGGGACAAATATGGACGTTTTTCAGTAAAGCTCCATGAACCATTTATTAAAATATAAAATAGCTGATATATATTTTATGACAATTCCTATGAAATTTCAGAAACACGCATTATCCTCTACATAAGTAAGCATGAATTTATACATAACTTTGCATTAAGCTTTACATAAGTTCTCTTATCAACCATGCATGAAACTCTACATAAGTTAACATTTTATGATACATAAGTAAGCATTTTACATTACATAAGTACGCATGTTTTTATACAAAAGTTTGCATTCAGTAGTACATAAGTAAATAAAGAAATGCAGTATTTATCAGCATTTGTGGCATATCTAAATAAAAATAAAGAAATGTTGTTTAAATATATATTTATAATAAACAACATTTCTTTGTGGTCGTTAATAAAATTAGTTATCTAAAAGCATATCCTCAATTGCATCATAGTCTGTTCCACTTTCTTGAAATTTTTCAAAAAGTGTATACTGATGATTAACTTCTTTTTTACGTTTAATACCGGAAGAAATTGGAGCTTTATAATCTTCTTTAAGAGCTTTTATCATCCATCCTACAATATTGTCGATATTTGTGTTTGATGACTTCAAAATTTCGTATTTTTCAACAATATAGTCATAATTGTATCTTCCTTCTCTTGCTATGGCTCTAAGATCGGATATTTTCAATTTTTCATCAAATAAATCCTGAAGATCTTCAATGAAGGTTAATTCATCAGTACTTGAAACAAGTTCTTCTTTAATCGGAAGCGGAACTGATTCCAATGTGAAGGTAATTCCAACTACTTTTCCACCCCTACCCTTCTTGATGGGTTCGTATTTAACATTTATATCCGTTGTTTCATTAATTTCTTTAACAGCAACCTGAAGAACACTTCTGTTAAATTCGCCATATGACTCATATCTTTTTTCTGGAGACTTAGCAACTGCCTTTTCATAATCAGGAAGCTCTGAGCGGTTCAAAACGCTTTTTACACTATCCAGATTAGCATTTACTATTCCCAGGGCTATTTTAAGTTCTGCAAGACCAAAGGTGATGGTATCTGTTTTAAAAGCGTAGCTCTTAAGAAGCTCATATAAACGAAAGCTGTATACTGAGTTAAACTGCATCATAATATCGAGATTCAGGTTTGTAAACTTATTTTTGATATTTATGATGTAGTCCTTTAGATCTGCATTGTATGTGATCTTAAACTCACCCTGTTCATATTTGGCACGTATTACTACTGCTATATAGTCAAAATAGTGGTTTATTTCGTCGTTTACGCCGATTGTACGGCCAGTCATCTCGCTTGCAACCTGTTCAAGCTGAGTGTAAAAGCCTCTGTTTGTGATCCCCAGTCTCTTTTTAATCTCACTTTGTGTAAGGCTTACTACAATATTGCCGGTTTTATCATCAAGAACACTGTCAGAAGCTTTAGCAAGCGATAATGCCATAAGCTTATTTTCTAATAGTGTTGCGCTGTATTTTGCACCTATGAGAAAATTACTCTTAACATAGTTATTATTCGCATTAACAGCGAGTTTTGCAGGCTTTTTCTTTGCCATTTGTTCCCCTCTTTTTTCAAACAATTGTAATAAATAATGCGCATTTAATTATACATAAGTTTATCATAAATTTCTATTTTTTCTAAGATAAATTGTTGAAAAAGTATGAAATTTTCGATGATATATATTTAAGAGAAACAGGATCTATATAAGATATAGATATTAATAGTATTAAATAGTATATAAATATGAAATATCTTTAAGTAGACACATATAGTATAAACATGAAATAATAGATATATAATATATACATATATATAAAGATATATAAGTATATAAAG
>CAMVLM010000019.1 GCA_947168335.1 uncultured Butyrivibrio sp.
ATTTGATCTGAATAAATACACAGGGCTTTTCATAGTTATTTAATACTGTATTCCAGTTTGCCAGCTCAACCTGAGGCGTAGTGATATTTACCTTCTGATTAACCAGCGAATACAGAGTTGTTGCTGAGGAGCCCATACTGATATTGGCAACCTCACCAATCGCATCCTTCTCATCATCCGACAGAAGACTCTCGTCTATTTCACCGGCCTGAAAAGTAGATCCGCCTGAAGGTGCAGCTTCTGCGGAAGCATCAGCTGGTGCGTCTGCTGCAGGTGCATCACCACCGGCATCTCCTCCTCCCGATGTGTCCATTCCGGCGAGCAGGGCATTAATTTCGTCTTGTGAAAGCATTCCATCCATGCTGCTACTCTTCCTCCTCTCTTACTACCGACGTGATTCTGACGGCATACTTATCTTTAGTAGTTCCCGGCAAAGCCGTAAATTTGTAAATATCACCTACATAAACCTGTAGTTCACTATTTACCTGATTATCAAGTCTTATAATATCTCCTCTTTGAAGAGATACAAAATCACTTACTGAAACATTACATTTTCCAAGGACTGCTTTGACAGGCACATCAACATGTCTGACAAGAGTCTCAAGATGATCGCCATAGCTGTCATCATCATGCTTTTGCATTGTTGAAAACCAGAATTTGGTATTCAGCTTATCCATGATACTCTCAAGTGTGAAATAGGGAAGACAGATATTCATAAGTCCTTCTGTATCACCTATCTTCATGTTAAGAGTAACAATGGCAATCATGTCAGTAGGCGAAATAACCTGTGCAAACTGCGGATTGGTCTCTATTCGTTCCATAATAGGATTTATGGCAAGAACGTTTTCCCAAGGTTCTACCATCAACTGCATACAAATGGTTATCAGCTTTTCTATAAGAGGCATCTCGATATCGGTAAAGGGTCTGGGCTTATCTATGCCGGCGCCCTCTCCTCCAAGCATTCTGTCAATAAAGGAAAAACCGATATTAGCCTGAAGCTCCATAATTATTGTTCCCTGTAACGGAAGGAAATTGATAATCCCCAAAATGACAGGGTTACTAAGTGCATTACTGAACTCGGAATATGTTACGGTCTCAGAGTTAGCCACCGAAACCTGAACATTTTTACGAAGATACAGCGGAAGCGTTGTCGATAACAATCTTCCGTAGTGCTCGTAGATCATCTCCAAAGTACGCAAATGTTCCTTAGAGAACTTCGCCGGACGTTTAAAGTCATAATCCTTGACCTTTTTCTCGTCCGAAGCAGACATCTGATCAACGTCGAGCTCACCTGTATTTAATGCCGCCAGGAGATTATCTATCTCATTCTGTGATAATACTTCACTCAAACGTAGATCACCTCACTTTTTTTGCTTCACACAATAAAAACATAACAAAACTCTTTTCCAACTTTTCTCTTCCCATTCCCCAATTACTGATAAACCTTGCTGGAGAAGCTCACATCAAAGATAAATCCCGAACCAAAAAGCTCCTGAATATTCTCAAGTATGGTTGCCTTTGCTTCATCCTCATACTGTCTGATCTCATCATAAGTATAAGAACTTATAACCTCATTTATCTTAGCTCTGATCTGCTGCTCATAGCTTGCCATTGACTCGGCAGTTCCGTAAGTAGCGTAATCAGCGTTGGTCTTATCCATCGAAAGGACTATGGTTGCCAGCATAAAATGCTGTTTTCCGCTTCCATCATCCTTAAGAGAAATGGTCATATCAGAAATAACAAAACTGTCTCTGTTTTCAATTGCAACATTGCCTGTTGCAGAACCTGAGAATCCCTGACCGTTCTCACCGCCATTAGCCTCAATCTGAAGAGCTGCGGCTACATCACCGATCAGTTTAACCGCCTGATTATTGGTAGTCATAACTGTCAGCATCATGAATCCGGTCATTCCGGTGTTTACCAAAAGAAGTGCCAGTATAATAATTGCAAGCAGGTTCTTTTTCATGTTTTTCTCCCCTTAATCATAAGTTTATGAAACAATTTTTAGTACATAGGACTTAACGGATTATAAATTCTGATCTCAACACGCCTGTTCTTGGCTCTGCCCTCAGGTGTTGAATTATCAGCAACAGGTTCATACTCACCACGACCTGAATGTTTGATATTCCCGGGATCAAGTGTGGTATTTTCAACCAGATAATAGAACACTGCAAGTGCTCTTGCATCGCTCAGCTCATCATTGTTTGATATCTTGCCGCTCCTGTGCATCGGAACATTGTCTGTATGTCCCTCTATCTCTATCGTTCCTCCGGCATATCTCTCAAGGACCGATCCAACCTTGTTAAGGATAGTGGATGCGCCATCTTTGAGTTCAGCCTGACCGGAGTCAAACAGAATTGCTCCCTGGAGTGTAAGCTGTACATACTGGCTGGTAAAATTAACATCTATCTTATTAGAGACTTCCATATCATCTAGAGCCTCCTGAACCTCAGCTGCCAGCGATTCCGAAGCTTTAAGCTGTTCAGCCTCTGCTTCCTCCTGAACATCCTCTGAGGATTCATTCTTTTCTTCTGAAGAGGATTCATTGCTATCATCCTCTCCCTCTTTTCCGGTTCCTACCGAATCTCCCTCGGCTCCGCCTTCGCTTGTACCTTTTCCTGTGAGTGTTCCCTTACTCTCACCATCCTCCATGACTCCGGCACCACCGGACTCACTTCCATGGGTTCCTTCCGATTCAGTCACATCTTCCTGTTGGGAACCAGTCTGAGCAATACCCATGGAGACTATATAATTGGATAACTGGTTAAGCTGTGAAATACCATCACCGACAAGTGCTCCCTGTCCGAGTGCAGCCTCACCACCATTAAAGATACCAAATGCGGAACTGAATGATGCAGCAACTTCCTCAAATTTCTGAGCGTCCATGGTAGCCATGGAAAACAAAAGCACGAAGAAACACAGAAGAAGATTCATCAGATCACCGAAAGTTCCCTGCCAGGCCGGTAGACCAGGCTTGATCTCTTCAGGTTTTTTTGCCATTATTCTCCTCCTCCACCATCACCGGTTCCATTCTCTGCCTCATAAGCAGCTCTGTTTGCAGGTGACATGAACGATTTAAGCTTTTCCTCAGTAACTCGGGGGTTCTCTCCTGCCTGAATTGAAAGAAGTCCCTCGATGATAATACTCTTCATTGTATATTCTGCGCCGTCTCTTGCTTTAAGCTTATTCTCAGCAGGATAACAGAACCAGTTAGCAAGAACCGAACCATAGAATGTAGTGATCAGGGCAACCGCCATGGACGGTCCGATTGATGAAGGATCTGACATGTTCTGCAACATAAGAACCAGTCCAAGAAGTGTACCGATCATACCCCAGGAAGGTCCCATTCCGGCAACATCTGCGAAGAATGAGTAATTCTCCTTATGTCTCTCTGACATGGCATCAATTTCCGCCTCAAGGATGGCCTTAACCAGTTCAGGCTCAGTACCATCTACTATAAGAAGTACACCTTTTTTCATAAAAGCATCTTCTATGCTTCCGGCTGCTTCTTCCAGTGCAAGAAGACCTTCTTTTCTTGCGGTGTTGGAAAGATCAATAATCTGCTTGATCACACTCTTGGTATCATATTCGGCACCCTTAAAAATAAGAGTATATGATTTCAAGCCACTCATGAAACTGGGCATACTTCTGGATGCCAGAACCGCCATAAACGCACCACCGAATGTGATCATCGCAGACGGTGCGTCCGCAAAGTACTTAACACCGGTAATACCGGCACTAAACACGATACTAAGGATCATGAATAGGAAGCAAAGACCTACACCTAACAAAGACGCTATATCCACTAAGTTTTCCCCCTCAATTTATTGTCGTTTCAGACTGATGCACAGATAATCATCCTCTGTGCATTCCTTCATATATACGGCTCTCCACTGCTTCCTTGCTGGTTGATACAAGCGGAGCAGCTGTCTGAATGCCGGATTTCTCATTGCACCTTTTCATTATCTCAGTCAAAGACTCCCTGACAATAAACTTTCTGCCATTGGCCATAATTATGACTGTATCCGGATTCGCTTCCACAGTTTCTATGAGATTCTCATTCACCAGAACAATACGTCCATCCAATCTGGTAATTTCTATCACTGCAGTTCCTCCGATCATCTGATAATGAAACAAAATTACAGTAAATGACTATGTTACATTCATTTTAGCATGGCTTGGCGCCATGTGTATGCACAAAATTCCGCAAAAACAAGGCATTTGTATTTTTATTTCACAAATTTTTAAAAGTTTTGAAAAATAATTTCAGCCTAGATATTGTGCAATAGTTCAAACTAATTATACAACATATCGTTGTGATAATAAATATTTTTATTGGGTAAATTTCTTTCCGATGCTTTAAGCGATAGTTTTTAAATGTTTTTTAGTTTGTTAATATGGAGTTTATAATTAACGAAAGAATATTTTGAATTTATACTCTCTTTTTGAATATGTGAGTATGATGTGGAGCATCTTTTGAAATTTATTTTCATTATAGTGTTTTATTTTTGAAAATTTATTGCAAAATCACTTTTCTGACTTTTGTTTTGAATATATAAAATTATCCCGGAGAAAAATGTAATATTATTTTTCCAAAATTCTATTACATAATTTCCGGGAATGTTATATTTTATCCAAACAGGCTTTTGTGAGCTCAAAAAACACACTTAAACTATTACATTTTTTCAGATTGCCTTCAATTTTTTAAATTCATTCAGGCATTATTATCTATATTTTTGTCTTCTTGTTTCTCTTCTTGCTGATTTTTCTGCCTGTCACCTGGGTTGCCGCCGCCCTGCGTGCCCATGTCACTTATTGTAATACTGCCCGCATCTACTCTGTCAGCTTCATTCTGCTCATCAGTAACAGTTGCAAGCTCACCGGACAGCTGCTTTTTGATACTCTCTGCTCTTAATGTCACAAATTCCTTAAGTGTATTAAATCCGGTAGTAAACTCATCTGCTGTATAAAAAGCTGTAGCATCATCCTGAACATATGGAAGAAGCATTTCGTATACTCTGTCCATCTCTGAGCTGAACTCATCTGAAAGAATGTAGCTTGTCAGCTTTTCCAGACTTTCATGATACTGTTCAAGGTATTCCTCGTTATTTGCAATCCATGCCCACATAGGTCTGTCTTCTTCCGAAGCACCTGAAAGAGGCGAATCTATACCATAGTTTACAATCTCTGTGGCACTTGTTTCACTCATATTTCCGGGTGCACCGTTCTCATCCTTGCCGCCTTTACCTCCCATGTTCATGAAGGCACCATAGGCAAGGTTGTAATCCCATGGGATCATTTGCAGTACACCGTTTTCTTCGTACAGATAGTAGTTATGAAGCATATTTCCGGTATAACTGTCATAATTCATAACAAAATTATGTACAGCAAAATAATTGATTACGCTGTCAATATTAACGCTCTCTTCAACATTACCTTCAGAGAGATTCTTAAGCGATTCGATAAGTCTTGCCTTATCTGCATCTGTCACATCTGTTTCCGCATTATCAAAAATTGCAGAATAGCTGTCTATTTCATCATCAGTATATTTAAGTGATGCTCCGGTATCCTCTCCGCCAAAACCGCCCGGTCCTCCGCCAAAGCCCTGTTTTCCGGCTTTGGCTTTATTTTCAGCATCGCTTCCATCTGAACTGTCCGTTGAGTCATTTTCTGAATTCTCGTCTGAACCATCTTCAGAAGATTCTCCCGGTTTCTTTCCGGGTGTAAAATCTTCAGGCATGTTCTCAGGTGTAAAATCTTCAGGCATGTTCTCAGGATCAAAATCTTCAGGAAGATTATCCGGATCAAAGCCCTCCGGCATATCCTTTTTATCCATTCCGGCATTATCAAGAGATGCCGTCTCAGGTTTGTAAAGCTCTCCGTCTGAATTATCCGTTCTTTCAAGGAAGGAATCACTTACATCTTCTATTGCAAGATAAAGTCCCCATGCCTCTCCGTTTATAGTTACAGAAATAAAGCTTGTAAGCGGTGCATCCACACCCATGTAATTAAAAAGCTGATAGCTTAGGTAATCCTTCATATAAGTGGAGTCCGCGTAAATATTATTTAAGTTGAGCTTATCAAGGCCATAGTATGTCTGACCGTCAACATATTTTCCAAAGTTGATCTTAAAGCTGTATCTGTCTGTAGAATCATCCGAAGCTATGGATGAAAGAGAGGTATTTCCTTTTGTTGCAAAGGAGACATTATTAGTAGTCTCACCATCTATTGTCACATTAACTTTATACTTTGTCTTTTCCGTTGGATTCTCCAAAAGATCCGCCCAGTCTTCATCTGAAATTTCAATATCTATTGTATGCACATAACTGGTATCGAAGAGTCTGGCCTCATAGCTGTCTGAATTCACTTCTGATGTTGTGTCATTTGACGCAGACTCACTTTCGTCAGCAGTACTGTTATTTGTTGCTGTTTCAGTATTTTTTGCCGACGAAGAAGCACTTGTGCAGGCAGTCGAAAGCGCAAGTGTTCCGGTTAAAATAAAAGCAATTATTCTCTGTAGCCTTCTTCCCATTAACAATTATCTCCTTTATGCCAAAAATGCTTTTTATTTATTAAATCAGACAAAACTTAATCTAACCTAAAACTTGTTTTCCGAGAAACTGTTCATGAGATATAAAAAAGAACTACATCTTAATCTGATGAATAAGACATAGTTCCCGCTTACAATTTAAATATTCTTTAAAAAACTAAACAATATGAAAAACACCATCTGAAACCATCATCAGTTCAAGATCAGCTTTCCCTGTATGATTCAGACAAAGTCTTACATTTCTCATATCACTGAAATCAACAAACTTCTCAGCTTTTTCTCTTGTGTTGCCGCTCTTTGCTTTCCTGTCGACCAGCCTGTTTCGAAGCACACTTTCATCAGCTTTGATTGAAACAGTATAATCCGCAAAATCACGAATACCACTCCACCCGGGTTCATCCAAAAGAAGGTAATTACCTTCAAGAATCAGGATATCTGCATCTATTGTAATCGCATCCTCCACAGGATTATGCAGATGTCTGTCATATACAGGCCATGAACAATCATTATCCTTAATTACATGCTGTATCCGGCTTACAAGCTTTTCAAGATCAAATGTCACAGGTGACCCTTTTACATCAACCATCAAAACTTCCTGTCCGTCGACTATAGTTGAATGCGTAAGCAGATATTCCTGTCTTCTGTGAAAGCCGTCCATGCCGATCGCCTGCACTTTGTATTCAGGTATCACATCTTTTGCCAAATACTCAAGAAAGCTGGCAAGTGTACTCTTTCCCGCTCCCGGAGGTGCAGCCATTAGCATTAGAACCCTGCATTTCTTATCGCTTCTGATATCAGCAAGTTTCTTGAGAAGAGGCTTAAAGATTTCCTCCACTACCACGTCATCATATTTTGCCTGTACATCTATTCCATTAATATTTATTGAATAATCCATATAACCAATATAACACAAAAAAGCTTAAACAGCCCCCAAAATGAAAGCTCCCGCGAATTTGCGAGAGCTTTCATCTAAAATTTTAATTATTATCTCTTAAGGTTTGTAAGTTCTTCAAGAAGTGTATCTGATACAGTGATGATTCGGCTGTTTGCCTGGAATCCACGCTGGGTTGTGATCATACTTGTGAACTCACTTGAAAGGTCTACGTTACTCATTTCCAGAACACCTGTGGTGATGTAGCCGCCGTCAGTTGTAACATCCTGAACCTTAGCTTCACCGGAGTTAAGTGTTGAGTTGTAAAGGTTGTCGCCCTGCTTCTCAAGGCCGGATGCATTAGCAAATTCTGCTGTAGCAATCTGTCCAAGGAGCTTGGTCTGTCCGTTTGAGTATGTTGCGTAGATAGTACCATCCTTACTTACTGTGATACCATTCATCTCACCAACTGCTCGTCCGGTGTTCAGACTCTTAAGATCACCCTTGACTGCTCCAATTGTAGATGTTCCGCTGGTGTTGTAGTTTGTTGTAGATGAGAAATCAAGTTCTACATCTGTAAAGCCTGCCATCTTGAGCTGCTCATCAATAAGTGCATTCTGATCAAAATCAAGTACAAGTTTTTCTGTTGGCGATACGATATCACCGGTCTTAGAATCATATGTAAGTGTTACTGTGTTATTAACTACCTGAAGTGAACCATCATCAAGTATTCTGTATGTAAGGTTCTCGTAATTATCTGCTGATTTATCTACAGTATATTTATACACGTCATAGAAAAAATCTTCTGTGAGTGTTGCATCTGCAATATCTTTAACATATCCAGTTCTGGGGATACTATCATAAAGGACCGTACCGCCTTCTGCCGCATTAAGGATAGTAACAGTTGTCTCTCCCATAGGTTCCTGAATTTCAGGTGTGATAGAAGTTTCCTTATAATTTGTTCCAATTGAATAAGGTCCTTTAATATCTGCAGTATTCTGACTCATTGCATAAGTCACAATCTTTGGTCCATTTGTTGTATCACTAAAATCAAATTCATATGATATCGCTGTTCCACCAAGAACAACATCTTCGAAGATATTACTAAGCAAATTCTTCTGTGATTGTGTAAGATCTGAAATCAAACCACTTGTAGGAACTGCAACATCTCCACTGGACGGAGACTTAATTACAACCTGATTCTTTGTTGAGGCGCCACTAATATCAAGTGCATAATCATATTTGGGTTTGAATGAAGGTGATTTCGTTTTTCCTTCACTGTTAACATACTGAATCTTAATTGAAGAACCAGTATCTGTAACTGTAATAAGAACATCATCTGAATCGGAATTTAAAGCTGCCAAAGCTTGTGTATCAGTAATATTGTAATAAGCAGCCAGCTGTGATTTAGCCGTTGTTGACAATTGCGAAGCCTTCTTACCCGTATTAGTTATACTTATAGTTTCAAGTTTTTTTCCATCCTGTCCGGCAAAGCTTAAAAGTACCTGGCTTCCAGTGGGCTCACAGGAATAAATATAATAAGGTCCAATATCAACATTCTCACCCTTACTATCCTTATCATAAGACTCTGCCTCTTTTACTAATTTTGAAATGGTTATTGAACCATTATTGCTTATTCTATAATAATCTCCATTTTCAAAATCACTTATATCCTCGCTAATATCTGTGACACCATCCGGAATTACGCCTTCATTAGTATACACTGCTTCTAAAAATCCTGAAGGTAAATCTTTTACAAATCCTGCAGTAGAAACACCAGAATATGCTGTTGACCCTGCAGCTGTCTTGAAACTACTTTTTTTCGAACCAACTGTAGCCGTATACTTTTGAATTTCTTTTGTCTTTGTCCAGTTCTCTGTTAATTTATTGATTGTTTCCTCATTGTCTTTCTGGGTAAATGTTACATACTGAAGCTTCTCTGCACCGATAGTCTTACCACTTGCATCGAGAATATCTTCAAGTGTCATAGTATACGTATGCTCAACATCATCAACATCACGAACTGCGAATTTTGCAGTATAGAGATATCCAAGATTATCATAGAATTCAAGAGATACAGTCTTACCGTTATCACTTGTTATGTTGGTATCTCTTGCATCGATATTGCCGCTGACAACGGCCTGAGTTGTTCCTTCCGGAGGATAGGTCTGATTCTCGGCACTCATGATCTGAAGCTTACCGATACCACCATTTGTGTTGACCTTGATTTCTCCTGTTTCCTCGTCCTCTACTGCTGTCCAACCATATACGAAATAACCTGTTGACTGCATTGCAAGGTTGCCTGCACCGTCTACGTAGAATGAACCGTCTCTTGTGTAAAGAGTTTGGTTACCATTGTTTACGATATAGAAGGCATCACCTGTTATACGCATATCAAATGGATTATTGGTAGTCTCTGTAGCGCCCTGGGTTGTAATTGCTGTTCCGATTGCGCCTGACTTTGCGCCAAGACCGATCTGGCGGGCGTTAACGCCACCAGTGGTGTCTGTTGCACGAGATGCACGCTGAGTGGTCTGATACATCAGATCACTGAAGGTAATTGACTGAGACTTGAAGGATGTAGTATTAACATTGGCAATATTATTACCGATAACATCCATTTTAACCTGGTGGGTCTTAAGTCCTGCAACACCAGAAAAAAGTGATCTCATCATAAGGCATGTCCTCCTGATCTAACTCTGGGGACGGCACACATATTCTGCTTATGGATGGGAATGAAAAGAGAATGGGAAACAATCTGTTTGGATTCCTTCTGTCAGTCGGGAATCCGTGACCTCCTTAGATACTCCAATCGGGAGCTTACGGCTGCCTGCCCCGCAGCCTCGGTCCGGTCATATATTTCTCTTTTTCATTTACACCTATTACTTATGCGATTACCGCTCCGTCTATATTGGTGAAAACGTTACTGCCAGTTTCCTGACTATCCATCGCTGTTACGACTGTACTTGAAGGCACGTTTACGATGAAGGCCAGCTGATCTACCAGGATAAGTGATTCGTTTATTCCTTTCGCACTTGCCTGATTTCTTGCGTTGTTCAGGCGGTTCATCTGATCATCTGAAAGCTCGATGCCGCGATCGTTGAGCCTGTTTGTTGCATGCTTGGAAAACTTTACTCCATCTACCTGAGAGTTCTGGATCTGACTGAGGATCTGACCAAAGCTCGAGTTCTTAAGTCCGACTGTTCCTGAAGTCTTCTCTGTTTTTCCAAGATACTGATTCTGAACCTGTTCGATTGAAAGGAAGGTGCTGTTATTTTCTATTCTCACGGCCCGCTCCTTTCTTAATTAAACAAAACACAAATCATATCCGCTGCCGATATATATTTCGGTAATTTCCCAAAAAACTTAAACCCGAAATTATTAATTTTTACGAAATATAAAAATTTCTTTTCAGGCTTTTGTTTCTGATGAGCTTTAGCTTCCTGATTCTTCAGAACCGCTTGTTGAATCGGATGTTTCTGAAGTACTCTCTGTAGACTTATCATCCTCTTTCTTAAGAGCATCTTCGTTTTCTGAAGCTTCCTTAACCAGCTCATCCATTCTGGTCTTGTACTTTTCAAGTTCCTTGATGTACTTTTCATCAACCAGTTCAATGGCACCTGCACTCATATTCTGGTAGAAGGCATAAGCAGTATAGATTTCTTTAGCATAGGTGTAATTGAGATTGTTGTAGTCCGGGAACTTATTTATCATCTCAACGAGATCGTCTGCCTGATCATGCTTTTCAACAAAATCAGTATCTGCCACGGACTGTACCTGATCCATCTTATAGTCTTTGCCATCAATGTTCAGAAATGCTTCTCCTTTGGAATAGGTTACGTAATCAACCTTACCCTGAATCTTAGTTCCATCTTCAGCCTGAACAACTACTGTTTTTCCAACCATTTCAGAAGCTCTTGACATTGAAAAAGCTTCTGCCATGTTGGAAAGCTGTTCAACCTGAGTAAATGTAGCATACTGATTGATGTATTCCGTGTTGGAGGTGGGTTCAAGAGGATCCTGATACTTCATCTGTGCACAAAGGATATTCATGAAAGCATCCTTGTCATATCCGTTATTGGCAGAGGTTTTTTCTTTCTTCGTATTGTTGGTATCAAGGACTTTACCATCCTGCACTACTGCATTTACGCTCATATCTTTCCTCCACTTCTTTACGCCGAGAAATCAACCATATTGCCATTGATTGCCATCATTTCAGCTGTAAGCTGGTCCTCTTCATCAATGAGTTCTTCACTTCCAAGTGACAAGTCTCCAAGATGGATTCTTCTCATGGGCTTTCTGATGGAATTCTGTGCATCCTGATCATCCTCTTTCTGACTCTGTGAATCATTCAGACTCTGATCAAATCCACCGGTATTTACGGTAACCTCGATAGCTGTTACCTTAACTCCCTGCTCATTGAATCTTTCCTGCAGCTGCTGAAGCTGGCTCTCGATCGCTGCCCTGACATCTTCATTGTGAGTCATGAACTTTGCAACCATCTCTCCGTCTTTAGCCTGCTCAATCATAACATTGACTGTTCCAAGGCTTGCGGGATGAAGCTGTAATTCCATCCTGGTGTTTTCTTCAGTGATGTTAAGCTTGATGGATTCTGTAATCTGATCCATGATCTCCTGAGGTGTCGTTCTTGGCGTCTGACTGGCTGCTTCCTGCGGTTCTTCAACTTCTGTCAGAGATGAAGATATCTGATTCATCATCTGATTAAAAGTTCCGCCATCCGAAAGCTCCTGCTCCCCATCATTATCATTCTTTGAAAGATCTTCGGATATATCCTCTGATACGGATACAACCATCTTTGCAGAGCTCTCTGTGTTCTCGGAACCTGTTTCTTCCGGAACAATCTCCTCTGCCGGTACCTCAATTTTATTTGCTTCTTTTAGCTCCTGAGTACTTGTGATCTCAAATACAACCGGCGTGTCATTTATAGGATTAGTTACTACTTCCTTTTCAGAAGTTTCTGACTGCTGCGGCATGTTCTGAGCAAAGTCTTCAAGTGCCTGATTGAACTCTTCCTCTGAAAAATCAAATTGCTCCATGAGTTCCTGTCTGGTGGTGTCTACAGCATCCTGCATATCCTGTACACTCATATACAGATCTGCATTGGTTACAATAGCCATCACATCTTCAGCGCCGTTAAGCTCAGCTATAAGCTGTGTCATGTTAGTGTTATCCAGTATTGCTATATTTGTAAGTCCAAGTGTTTCCATAGCATTCTGGATATCTTCCAGATCGACCTGAAGTTCATCGGAGAGCATTTCCATAAGCTGTCTTGCTGCCTCCATAAGTGCTGCAGCTGCTTCATCAAGCTCTACCGGAACAGTCTCTTCAGTGGTAGATTCCTGAAGGTCAGTATTTACTTTTTCTGTGTTTTCAGATACCTGTGAAGTATCTGTATTTGTACCTTCCCTGATACCTTCTGTCTCTGAAGTTTCAGCATTATCTGTGTTTTTGGAAGCATCAGCTGTCTTTGTAGTATCTGTGGTACTTGTTTTATCGGTCTTTAGCTTGTCTGTATCAACATTATTAGTCGTATCTTTTGTATCTACAGTTTTTGTATCCTTAACATTCTGCATTTCAGTAACCTGACTTGCTGTGTTTGTGATGGTTCTTGTAATGGATACACTGGCTGCAGCTGATTTTTTCTGTGAGCTGATGTCATTCAAAGTCTGCTGAAAATCTTTAGAGACCTTGTTACTGGCAGCAATTCCTTTTGCTGAATTTGTATTGGCGAATGTATTCACATCCGTTATACCCGGAATCGCGTTGCTAATCATCCACTGCATTCCTCCTTTCCTCTTTAATCATTGTTGCTCAGGTGATTTTATTGCATGGTAAACCTATCACCTCAAAAAATATATCGGCCGTACAGGAAAAAACTTAACCCATACGACCGATTATCTCTTAATAAAATTTATATTTTTTTAATTTCCTGTTGTAACTCCGGAAACGGTAGCCGTATGTGATTTCGGTTCCATGTAATCCGTTACTTTACCTGCATACTCTTCCTTCATCTTATCAAGAATAGCTCCTCGATTTTCAGCACTCATTTGCCATAGAATCTTGGAAATAAGTCTTACAGCATCTCCTGTATCATCTTCCATCATCTTGTCAAAAATAGCTGCAGCCTCCTTGGCCTTCATGGATGAATATGCCTTAACATACTGTTCAAGATCCTTGTCATCAGCCTGCTTCTGCAGTATCTGAGCATAGATCTGAGCTGCGATATCAGGCTCTATCATTTCGTAATACTTCTGGAATTCCTCAACACTTGGCGCATTATCAGCATAAACAACATTCTTGTAGAATTCTTCCTTTTCTGCCTCAAACTGTGCCTGCTTGTCTTCGAAAGGCTGAAGTCTTGTTACGGATGCCTGAAGCTTTTCATTTTCCGTCTGAAGAGCCTGGTTGTCTTCCATTTCTTTTCTAAGTTCATTCTCAAGTCGTTTGATATAAAGATTTGCCTCCTCAAGACTTGATGCCAGCTGTTCGTTTGTACCGTCAGTTTCGTACTGTACAGTCTCTTCCTCCACACTATAACTTCCCTCGGGAAGAATCCTGTTAAGTCCCTTAACGTCACCGATTATAGGAGCCAGAACGTTTGAACCAAATCCGCCGACGTCCAGCTTGATGAGAAGCAGCATGATTATTATCCATATCAGAATAATAAAGAGCGTAACCACCAAAGTAGCTACTCCGCCGCCATCATCTCCGTTCAGCTCTGCTGTTCTTTCAGCCAGCTCAGCCTCCCTTTCCTTGGCTTTTTTTCGCTGCTCCTTTAGCTCTTTTCTAAGGGCCTTCTTATCATCCTTCAGTTTTTTTCGGGCCGCCTTGTCATCACCTTCTACCGGGGGCAATACCGAGTTTTCATTTTCCAATTCTTCAGCCATCAATCATCCTCCCGGGCATCTTAGATACCGTAATATGTTTTAGTTTCCTGGTCGTTTGGTGTAGGTAAAGCTGGTTCTTTCATCCATCTCTTTAAATTCTGCTTCTTTTTCTTCCGCTACAAACTCTTCAAAGGCACGCTCCCTTAAGCGTTCCTGCATTTTTCTCTCCTGAACTGCTCGTCCAAGCTTGATCCTCGCCATCTCGTATCTGGCCTCATATCGCTCCAGATTTCTCTGCTGGTTCTGGATAAGAACATCCATGAGTTTTTCATCATAGTTATTATTGATGATTCCCCTGACATCCATGGCAGGTGCATTCCTGAGGTCATACCCCTCTTTAATTACACCGTTTTTCCTCTGCTGCAGATCCTCTAAGATTGCCAGCTGTTCATTTAATTCGCGGGCAGCTTCCGAAAAGTCCGATTTCGCCTGTTCCTCCTGCTGGAGACGAAGGTTAAGGACCCCCTGAAGCCTGTAGTTAAATCTCGCCATAAAACACCTTAATCAGTAAACATTGATTCCAGTTGGTTTACAACCTCCTCAAAGCTGAATTTCTCGTCTGTTTCCTGCATAAGGAAAGCATTAACCGCATCTATCTTGGAAACCGCATAATCAATATTTTTGTTTGCTCCGCTCTTATAAGCACCGATATTTATAAGATCTTCTGCATCATTGTAAGTTGCAAGCACGTTCTTAAGCTTACCTGCAGCCTTCTTCTGATCGCTTGATGCTATTGCACTCATACATCTTGAAATACTTGCAAGTACGTCAATTGCCGGATAATGATTCTTCTGGGCAAGCTTACGATTAAGAACTATATGACCATCCAAAATACCTCTTGCGGTATCGGTAATAGGCTCATTAAAATCATCACCATCAACAAGGACTGTATACAATCCTGTGATTGATCCCCTGCGCGATTTTCCTGCGCGCTCAAGGAGCTTGGGCATCTCAGCATACACACTCGGCGGATATCCTCTTGAAACAGGTGGTTCTCCACTGGCCAGACCAATTTCTCTCTGTGCCATGGAAAAACGTGTTAGAGAATCCATCATCAAAAGTACGTCTTTTCCCTTATCTCTGAAGTACTCGGCAATTGAAGTTGCAGTCTTGGCGGCTTTAAGTCTTTCAAGAGCCGGCTTGTCACTTGTTGCAACAACAACTATTGATCTTGCCATACCTTCCGGTCCAAGGTCTCTTTCTATGAATTCCCTGACCTCTCTTCCTCGCTCTCCGATAAGCGCGATCACATTGATATCAGCATTGGTATTTCTTGCAAACATTCCGAGAAGTGTTGATTTTCCAACACCGGAACCTGCAAATATTCCTATTCGCTGTCCTTTACCAACTGTGAGAAGTCCGTCAACTGCCTTAACTCCAAGAGAAAGAACATCCGAAATCGGATCTCTCGTCATTGGATCCGGCGGCTGATTCTCAACGGAATAAGCTACGCCATTTTCCAGCGCAACACCTTTTCCGTAATTAGTACCATCTATTCTTCCAAGACCGTCAAGCGTCTTGCCTAAAAGTCCCTCTCCTACACTTACTCTTAAAGGAGAGTCCGTATTTTCAACAATACTTCCACTTCCGATACCACTTGTGTTCTCATATGGCATCAAAAGGACATGATTATCCCTAAAGCCTACAACTTCAGCCATGGTGCCTCTTCCGGAAGGTCTGACGGTTCCTTCACCATCTTTTTTCTTGGGGTAGATATAACAGATATCCCCCATTTTGGCTTCAGGACCTGCTGACTCAATTGTAAGGCCGACAACATTCACAACCTTGCCCCTTACACGGTAAAAAGCAGTGTTGGAAAGCTTTTTATATTTTGAATAATCAATGATTCCGTTTGACATCAGCGTTTACTCCTGTCATAGGAAAGAAGTTTCAGCTTCCTTGAAAGTTCTGCAAGTTCGACTCCAAGGGAACAGTCAAAGACTCCTCCCTCAGATTCTATGATACATTCATTCTCTTTCAAAAGCGGATCCTCTATAAGTTCCAACGTAGAATTCGGGCTGTTCATAGCCTCTTCAAGCTGTCCCTTTTCATCATAGACCATGTCATAGTCATCTGCTGATACGTGTACAATTATATTTGTTCCGCTCTCCATCTTACCCAGAGTGGTCTTGATAAGATGAAGGATAATGGCTTTGTTTTCTCTGAATTCCACATTAAAAACATGCTCATAAATGCTTGTGAGAGCATCGACCATATCAGGCTCTACAGTATTAACCAGCTGCTGAAAGTCATTATCCAGTTTCTTTTTCTGTTCTTCAATTTCAGCCTGAGCATCAACCTTTAACTGTTCTGCTTCCTGCACTCCCTGCTGGTAGCCGGCATCATAGCCCGCCTGTCGCCCTTCTTCCTCAGCCTGTGCCCTGATGCCTTCAGCCTGAGCCTGAGCATCAGCGACTATCTGCTGCGCCTGCTCATCAGCCATTCTGAGCTGTTCATCGATCTGAGCCTGTATTTCCTCCAGGTTGATCTGTGGAACTTCCTCTTCTACAACGGGTTCTGGTTCCGGCTCAGGTTCCATCTCCATTCCAAGATTCATATCCTCGTCGGACATGACTGCATTCTCATCATATGCCATGCCGGAATAATCCCCCGGCATCCCTTCCTGGAAATCACCTGTCACCTCCGGTGGATCTGCCCCGATGATGTTATTGTTTTCATCATATGCATCTATCTGATCGTAACCGATTCCCTCGGAGAACCCGTCATAAAAAACCTCTTCACCATTTTCCTGGCGCTCAGCCATAAGGCGTCTTGCCTCTTCTTCATGGTAGGCTTCTATTTTTTTATTGGCCAGCTCATTGTTGTCGATGATACGTTTTTCAGAATCATCAACCATTATCCAGCCGGCTTTAAATAAATTAGTTTTATTAGACAACCAGGTCATCACCTCCGCCTCTGGAGATTACAATCTCACCAGCGTCCTCAAGCTTACGTATGATATTAACAATCTTCTGCTGAGCTTCCTCAACATCCTTCATACGAACAGGTCCCATGAAGTCCATATCTTCCTTGATCATTACAGCCAGACGCTTGGACAGGTTGTTAAAGATCGCAGTCTGTACCTGCTCTGTTGAGCCCTTACATGCAAGTGCAAGGTCCGAATTATCAACATCACGCAATACACGCTGAATAGCACGATCGTCCAAAAGAAGGATATCCTCGAATACGAACATCTTCTTGCGGATCTCATCAGCAAGTTCAGGCTGCTCGATTTCCAGGGTCTCCATGATATGCTTTTCAGTTGCTCGGTCAACTGTATTGAGGATTTCAACAACAGCGTCGACACCACCGACAACAGTGTAATCCTGGTTAACCAGAGCTGAAAGTTTGGTCTCAAGAACTCGCTCTACATCCTTGATGGTATCAGGACTTGTTCTGTCCATGGTTGCAATACGTCTTGCAACATCGGCCTGTCTTTCAGGCGGCAAAGCACCTAATATCATCGCACTCTGTGCAGGTGACATATAGGACATTACAAGAGCGATTGTCTGCGGGTGCTCATCCTGAATGAAAGTAAGGAGCTGTGAAGGATCGGCCTTACGAATGAACTCAAAAGGCTTAACCTGAAGAGACGCTGTCAGCTTACTGATAACGTCCATGGCCTTGTCTTCACCAAGAGCCTTCTCCAACAGTTCCTTAGCATAGTTAATACCACCCTCAGCGATATACTGCTGAGCGAGACATATTCCGTAGAACTCCTCTATTACTGCTTCCTTTACCTGAGGTGTAACACTTCTGGTATTCGCAATTTCAAGAGTAAGTTCTTCTATTTCATCTTCTTTTAAATGTTTAAAAATTGCTGATGACTTCTCAGGGCCAAGTGCAATAAGCAATATTGCTGCCTTCTGTGTTCCGGAAAGATTGGCCGTAAGTGCCGGGTCATATCCACTGCCCGGCGCCGGTGCTGCTGTCGCTGTACCGCCACCTATACCTTCGTCAAGGTCATCATCAAACTCTTCACCATCAATTGCCATGGTCTAACTCTCCCCTCGTGTGGTTAGTATATTTACAGGTCATAATCTTCATTCAGCCAGTTCCTCAAAAGGATAGCTGCTGCTTCCGGATTTTCCTCAATAAACTTCTCAATGAGTCTCATAGTCTCACTACCTTCATCAAGTGAGATGTCGGCAAGTTCATCGACGAATTCCTCCGGCTGTGATTCAAGAAGCTCTTCAACGGAAAGCTCCTCGGGAAGAATCTCCTCCTCCTCTTCCTCTGCCTCGATTTCTTCTCTTCTCGTTCTGATACTTCTGTAAATAACAAATCCAAGAAGTCCAAGTATAAGAAGAATCAGGATGACCTGAAGAATATCCGTAAACGTAAGCGTACTTCCCTCTGAATCAAAGAATATAGGCTGGTCGTACGCTGTCATTGAAATATTTTGAGCGGCAATTCCGCTGGCCTTAGCCACGATGTTGATCGTATCATCGGAAACCTCAGTCTGGGTAACGCCGGTCTGCTTTTTAAACTCCTCCCAGGACATTCCGTTATGATCATCCGCAACATAGTCATCCTCATTGTAAACCACATGCTTGATAGCAGTTACAGACAGTGATGACTGCTCGTAGTTAACTTTTCCCGGAGGTGTCTTCTCATTTGTGATCGTCTCGTTAGGAAGATAGTCTCTGGATTCCTCGTTGACGGTTGATGTGGACTGCTCATTATCCTGAAGCATATAGCTTGTCTCATCATCATTGTTCGTATCTGTTCCGGGAACACCACTTGTTCCGTTTACATTTTCAGCATTGTAAACGTCCTCATGACTGAGCACACCCTGAGTCTGATCATCAGCAGGTGTGTAGGTATGGGTCGTGGTCTCTTTATTTGAAAAATCAAGGATCAGGTTACTTGCGACCTCAATATTGTCATAGAGGTTTGTACCCTGAAGTACTCTCTTTATTTCGGTTCTTATTGCCTGCTCCGCTTTGGTCTTGGCAGTGAGCTGTGTGCTTGCAAGACCTGAAGCCGAGGTCTCTTCTGATCCGGAAAACAACATTTTGCCTGATGTATCCATGATCACAATATTGTCTGTTGTTTTATTTCCCAAAGCAACAGAAACAGCCTTTGCCAGGTATGCTGCATTATCCTCGGTAAAGGCCTCCGGATCTTTCAATCTGAGAACTATACTTGCAAATGATTCCTGATTCTGTGAGAGAAGCGTTCCATCATTATCAGGAATTGTGAGTTCAACCTTGGCAGTTTCAATCGCATCAAACTCCTCTATGAACTCATCCTCAAGTCTCTTCTCCAGATACAATACATACTTTTTCTGTTTGTCTGATTCTGTAGTTGAAAAGCTGCCGTCTACTACATTTTCAATTCCATAACCGTCAGCCTTGATCTCATTGTTCGCAAGAAGTAATGATGTTGTTTTTTCCTGAGATTCCAAAACTTCAAACCTGAGCATATCATCAGATTGTCTGTATTTAATCTGGTTCTCATCCAGAATCTCTATGACCTGTGAAGCCTCTTTCACTGTTTCAACAGTAACCAGCGGAACATATTTAGGCTGGTTAAAAACTGTAACCAATATGACAACAGTGATAAGAACAGCTGCCACTCCGGCTGCCATCAGCGTCTTCTGTCTTGTTGTAAAGCGATTAAACCACTCAAGGATTCTGTCCCTAAGCTCCAAAAGACGTTCTCGCATACTTCTCTCCTCCCAAAGCCGTATTACATAAAATCATGAATACAGCCCAAAACACTAGAACTTAAATCTGCATCTGCATTATTTCTTTATAAGCAGAAAGTGCGCGGTCTCTGACCGCAATTGTATACTGCAGAGCTGTTTCTGCCTTCTGCAGCGCAATACCCAGATCATGGGTATTCTTTGTCTCACCCAGTGCCCACTTTATCTCCTCATTCTCAGCATCTGACAAATAGGCATTGGTTGTATTGATATTTTCAATTGCTCTGCTGAAAATATTGGTAAAAGACCCGTCGTTTCCAAATCTGTCCCCAACAGGATTGGTAATTGTACTGTAAGCTTTTTCAGCATCACGAATTGCTCTTGAATGAATATTCCTGACCTGACTGATATCAATATCTGCCATATTCTATCCCCCGATTATTATCCCTGTGCTATTGAAAGTCCCTGAGACATCAGATTCTTGCTGGCTGAAAATGCCGTGGCATTAGCCTCGTAACCTCTCTGGGCATCAATAAGGTTGGTCATCTCTGTTACAATATCCACGTTCGGATACGTTACATAACCATACTCATCTGCGTCAGGATGTGATGGATCATAAACCATCTTGTAATCCGTCCATGTGTCATCTTTAACCGAAGAAACCTTGACACCTCTGCCGCTGTAATGATCCAGTCTCTCGTTAAGGATTCTGGAAAACGGAGTCTGTGTGCCCTTTTCGGAAAAAGTAACAACTTTTCTTGTATATACATCGCCTGTAGCGTCCCTTGTTGTGTTGGCATTGGCGATATTCTGTGAAATTATATCCATGCGGAAACGCTCAGCTGTCATTCCCGATGAGTTGATATTGAATGAATCAAATATATTACCGGTACTAATCATATAGCCTCCTTATAACTCCGCAAAATTATGAACCACCCATTGCACTCTTAAGGTTTTTAAACTCTGCCTGAATGCCTGTCATGAGTCCCTGATACTTGATCTGATTGGCTGCAAGTGTCACGTTCTCAGTATCGATGTCCACGTTATTACCGTCCATTCTGTAGGAAAAATTAGAATAATCCGTATAAGGGCGGGCCTTAAGTCTCTTGAGTTTAAGATCCGACACCTTTGAGTCCATGGTTTTATATCTGGAGTTACCAAGAGCACGCTCAAGCTCTCTTTCAAACGCAACATCCTGGCGCTTGTAGTTTGGCGTGTTTACATTGGCTAAGTTGTTGGCAAGCACTTCATTCCTGGTCCAGGAAGCATCTGCTGTGCTGTCCAGCACATTAATGTAGTCAAAAGCGTTGCTATTAATCATAAAATACCCCCCTTTAAATAGCTACAACACATAATAAGGCATCTTTTGACCCTAATATCATATTAAAGTTATTTTGTGTAAATTACAAGATGTTTGGTTAAAATAATACCTCATATTGTGTTTTTTATTACTTCTTCATACAAGAATTAGTAACCAAAACTCAAAAATGGCAAAAGGGATTTATCAAAGCGATAAATCCCTTCATCAACAAACATCCTGCAATATATTTTTCGGTATATTCGTAACCACAGATTACATCTGCGCTTTAAGTTTTTTTATTTCATCAAAAACGACATCATTTAAAACTTTTATGTAAGTTCCCTTCATGCCCGAGGATCTGGATTCAATAACTCCGGCACTTTCAAACTTCCTTAAGGCATTTACAATAACGCTTCTTGTAATACCGACTCTGTCTGCTATCTTGCTGGCAACAAGCACTCCCTCCATACCATCAAGCTCATCAAAAATATGGATGATGGCCTCCATCTCGGAGAATGAAAGTGTACTGATGGCCGATTTTACAACCGCAAGCTTTCTGCTCTCCTCGGCATTTTCCTCATTTACAGCCCTGAGCATTTCAAGTCCTACAACGGTGGTTCCATACTCGCACAGAATAATATCATCTATATCGTAGGGCTGATTACACTTGTAAATAAACAGCGTTCCAAGCCTCTCTCCCGCAATTTCAATAGGTGCAATGATTGCCTGATATTTAATCATGTCGACATCTTCAAAACCAAGTGTCTGAAGATTCACATTCTCCTTGGTTGAAAGAACCGTAAGAAGTCTCTCATTGAGCATGGGATCAATGAAGCCTCCCACATCATTCACCAGCATCTCACCAAGTGAATCAACCGATGAAGTCTCACCTATACCAAGAACCTTTCCCTTTCTGCTGATCACCAGCATATTGGAATTAAGAATTTCACACAGCACCGTGCAGATATCGTTAAAAACTACTTTGCCGGAATTACTGTTATGCAGCAATTTTCCGATTTTTCTAGTTTTGTCCAAAAGCTGTACGCTACTCATTGAATTTTCTCCTTTTATTCTGAAAATGTGCGACATTTTGCACAAATCACCAACAACTAATGCGATTGTAACATATAAATTGCACAATATCCAACTTATTTGGGATAAATATTATAAAATTTAAATAAAAAACGAGAGTATTCACTACTCTCGTCTCTTATTTTCTAAATATTTAAACTATTTTCACTCATCTTCGTCTTTATCCTTGTCGCCTATATAGCCACATTCAGGATCATTGCAGACAAGTTTGTTGTTTTTGATAAGCATAAGTCCGCCACATCTGGGGCATGCCTTCTTGGAAGGTTTCTGCCATACCATGAAATCGCAATCCGGATTGTCGATACAGCCGTAATAAAGTCTTCCTTTTCTTGTTCTCTTGAGAACGATATCTTTGCCGCACTTAGGACACATTACACCGGTCTTCTCATAATAAGGCTTGGTGTTTCTGCACTCGGGGAATCCCGGACAGGCAAGGAACTTACCATGAGGTCCGTATTTGATTACCATGTTTCTTCCGCAGTTTTCGCAGACTACATCAGATACCTCATCCTGAATCTCTACCTTGGCGATTTCCTTCTGTGCATTCTCAACAGCCTCATGAAGATCGGGATAGAAATTCTCAATTATGGTCTTCCACTTAACATTGCCGTCAGCAACACCATCGAGAAGTGTCTCCATATTTGATGTGAAGCTTACATCAACAATCTGAGGGAAAGCTTCCTTCATCATCTTGTTTACAGCCTCACCCAGCTCTGTTACATAGAGGTTTCTGTTTTCCTTGGTAATATAGTGTCTTGCAAGGATTGTTGTTATTGTAGGTGCATAAGTACTGGGTCTTCCGATTCCCAGTGCCTCAAGATCGTGAACCAGAGAAGCCTCGGTGTAGTGAGGTGCAGGCTGTGTGAAGTGCTGCTTGTCCTCGAAATCCTCCAGCTCAAGCTCTGAATTCTCATCAATTCTCTTTGCAAGTGTATTTTTCTCTATCTGATCATCCTCATCAGTATAAACATTCATGAAACCGTCAAATACAGTTCTTGATGCTGCAACCGTAAATCTGTGCGCACCTGCATCAATTTTAACTGATGTGGTCTCATACTTTGCGGCAGCCATTCTGCTGGCCATAAATCTGCGCCATATAAGCTGATAAAGTCTGAACTGATCTCTTGTAAGATAATCCTTAACAACCACAGGAGTATTCTCAACATTTGTAGGTCTTATTGCTTCATGAGCATCCTGAATCTTACCTGAGCCTGCTTCCTTTGCGGCATTCTCAGCCAGATACTCATCTCCGAATGAGGACTTAATGTAAGCCGCTGCTGCAGCCTGAGCCTCTTCTGAAATACGGGTTGAATCTGTACGAAGGTATGTGATAAGGCCGACAGTTCCCTGATCACCGATATCAATTCCTTCATAAAGCTGCTGCGCCGTACGCATTGTCTTCTGAGTTGAGAAGTTCAATGCTTTGGAGGCTTCCTGCTGAAGTGTTGATGTTGTGAAAGGAAGGGGTGCTTTCTTGGTTCTCTCACCCTTCTTGATTTCAGTTATCTTAAATTTTTTACCTTTAAGATCTGCTAAAATCTCTTCAAGTTCTTTTCTTGATGCAATCTCAACCTTCTTGCCGTCTTTTCCGTAATAGTGTGCTACGATTGGCTTCTTCTCACCTTTAACTTTAAGGGTTGCATCAAGTGTCCAGTACTCCTTGGGAATGAATGAATTGATCTCATCCTCTCTGTCACAGATTATGCGAAGCGCAACGGACTGAACTCGTCCCGCACTTAAACCTCTTTTTATCTTTTCCCAAAGAAGCGGGGAAATCTGATAACCTACTATTCTGTCCAGTATTCGTCTTGCCTGCTGGGCATCTACCAGATTCATGTCTATGTCTCTGGGATGCTTCATAGCTTCCTTGACAGCGCCTTTTGTGATCTCGTTGAATGTCACTCTGGAAAATCTGTCCTTGGCATCCTCAAGTTTAAGTGCTGTCATGAGATGCCATGAAATAGCTTCACCCTCTCGGTCAGGGTCAGTTGCAAGATAGATATGATCAGCATTCTTAGCAGCCTTACGAAGTGAGGCAAGTACGTCTCCCTTTCCTCTGATGGTAATATATTTGGGTTCAAAATCGTGTTCTACGTCAATACCCATCTGACTTCTGGGGAGATCTCTGACATGGCCGTTACTTGCTGCCACTTCATAGCCTGATCCCAGGAATTTTTTGATTGCTTTTACCTTGGTAGGAGACTCAACAATCAGTAAGTTCTTTTTCTTCGTTGCCATTTATAATGCCCCTCTTATATTAATAGTAGAAATAAATAAGTGATTACTTATCATAGTTTCAGAATATACACTAATTTTTTTGGCTTTGCAATATTAATAATAATAAAAAAGGGCATGCAAAAGGGCGTCGACCTTAACATCGACGCCCTTCAGATCTGAATTTCCAATGGACTTTCTCTCCTTTTCCTGTAGTTTGTATTTTCTCGAATCCTTCATCAGAAAACCTGTTGCGCATCCGGGTTTTCACCGGTATCCCTGATACCCTGATTCGTTAGAAAAAAATAAGGAATAAAGAATCAAATTGGTGAAGCACACGCCGCCTCATCTCATCTTATTCCTAAAAACAGATGGAAACCTTCCATTATCACTCCGGTAAAGCACTCGCTACCTTTGCTACCTTCGTCTCCGTCCGTTCGCTTTCTGTAATTAGATATTATCAATCAAAAGCCAAAATGTCAACACATTTATAAACAATTTATACTTTTATTAGAATACTTCGTGTTATTAAAGCTATTGTCTTAATTTTCAGACTATTATACTCAATATTCTTTATTATGTTAATCTCGTTTCTGATTGTCTTTTGAGTAGAACTTTATCATTGAATATGTTGTAAATCTATTAATTGAACGACTATATTTTGTGCTTGTATATTGTCACCCACATTTCAAAATTGTAGTTGACAATTAAATCAATTCACTCTAAACTCGTATTGTCACCCAATACAATACCCTGTTTGGTTGACAATTGTTCCAAAAATAAAACAATTCAAAAAAATATCGAGCCTAAAAATCATCATGAAAAATGGAGTGTTTTAGCTCAGGGAGGTTTATCATGACAGAAGAAACAAACGTAAAAGAAGGTGTAAAAGTAATGCAGAATGAGAAATTTTCAATAATGGAGCTTTGCCAGATTGCGGTATTTGCTGCCATTATTTCTGTAGTTTCACAGATTTCAATTCCAATGCCGGCAGGTGTGCCAATGACATTGCAGACTCTGATCATTCCCATTGCCGGAGTTGTACTTGGCAAGAATAAAGGAACTATTGCAACTGTAGTATATCTTATTATGGGTGCAATCGGACTTCCTGTATTTGCAGGTTTTTCAGGTGGTATCGGCGCTCTTGTCGGAATGACCGGCGGATTTCTTATTTCATTCCCTGTACTTGCATACAGCGCAGGTGTTGGCGATAACCTCGGAAGAAAATTATCTTCAAACTCAGGAAAACACTTATATTACATCTGCCTGGTGGCAAGTCTCGTAATTGGTGCTACAATAAATTATGCAGTAGGAACGATCTGGTTCATGACAGTTTCAGGGAATGGCCTTGTAGTTGCACTTACAGCCTGTGTAATTCCTTTTATTCCCACATCACTTATCAAAATTGCCATCATTGCCATCATCGCTCCCATGTTAAAACAGAGACTTGGAAGAATTACAGGCTGATAATTAAGGGAAACTATGGCGGGCACAAAGCAGACAGTACTTAATTTTCTTGAAAAAAACAGAGGAAGATATTTATCAGGAGAGGCTATAGCTGAGAAGCTTGGCCTCTCCCGTAATAGTGTATGGAAAGCAATTGAATCTCTCAGACGCGATGGCTACAGAATTGAAGCCATTTCACGCAGAGGCTACTCATTATCAGGAGAGTCGGATGTTTTATCAGTATCCGGTATCTCCTCATTTTTATCTTCAGATATCGACAATTCCAAAATTGTGCTCTACGACGACCTTGAATCCACCAGCAAAACCGCAAAAGGGATGGCATCTACCGGAGCCGGACACGGCACTGTTGTAATATCAAAACATCAGAGTCTTGGAAGCGGCAGAAAAAACAGAAGTTTCTTTTCTCCCGAGGGCGGAATCTATATGAGTATTGTGCTCGATCCCTCTCATCTTCCATTTTCAAATACCGCGCTAATAACTTCATATACTGCAGTTTCCATTTGCAAATCATTGGAAAAACTTGCCAATGTAACGCCTTCCATCAAATGGATAAATGACATATTCCTTGGCAGGAAGAAAATCTGCGGCATACTGACTGAATCAGGCGCAGACTTTGAAACCGGTGAAATTCAGTGGATTGTTGTGGGCATCGGAATAAATTTTGCCATTAATGAAAAAGATTTCCCGCCGGAGCTTCGTGAAAAAGCAGGAAGCCTCTTTATTCCGGGCGAGGAAATCATATCCAAAAATCATCTGATTGCAGAAATATTGAACAGACTTCTGTCTCCTTCAAAAGCCAAAACCATCAGTCAGACATCCATCCTTAACAGCTATAAAAAAAGGCTCAACATGCTGGATATGACTGTAAATGTCATTCAGAAAGATGGCATCACCTACGAAGCTGTTGCCACTGATATAGACGAAAACGGGAAGCTTATGATCAAGCTTCCCGATAATTCCATAAAAACACTGTCTTCCGAAGAAATCAGTATAACCTTTAATTGAATTTTATTTCGCCCTAAGCTGCATCTCCTTGAGCTCCTTGGGGCTGAAAGTATAGGCCTTCTGGCAGAAATGACATTTAATCTCAATATCATTTTCTTCATCTGCCATGCTCTTTAATTCTTCCTTACCAATAAGAACAAGAGCTCTCTCAACACGATCCCTGTCACAGCCACAGTGGTACTCTACAGGCATCTTATCAGTGATTTCCATATCAAGTCCGTCAAGAGCCATTCCAAGCAGCTCTTCAGGAGTTTTACCATCTCTGAGAATATCCGTAACAGTCTTCATACCCTGGATATTGCTTTCGAGTCTGGAAATAACTTCTTCAGTAGCACCCGGCATAAGCTGAACAATGAAACCTCCTGCCTCCATGATACTGAAATCTTTATTTACCAGTACTCCGAGACCGACTGATGACGGAATCTGCTCTGACTCAACAAAATAGCATGTGAGATCGTCAGCTATCTCTCCTGACAAAAGCTGAATTGTTCCCACATAAGGATCCTTAAGTCCAAGATCTCTGGTTACGGTAAGCGTTCCATTGCCGACAGCACCACCTACATTAAGGTGTCCTGCCTCGTTATTCGGAAGCGCCACTGCATTATTCTTAACATAGCCTTTTACCTGGCCTTTGTTATTTACAGTAACCAAAAGACCACCTATAGGGCCGTCACCATCTACAGTGATCGTAAGGGCATCCTTGTCACCCTTAAGCATATCCCCCATCATAAGAGCTCCACTCATAAGTCTGCCAAGTGCAGCAGAACATATGGGGCTGAGATCATGGATTTTCCTTGCTTCATCCACAAGATTTCTGGATGTTATGGCAAATCCCCTGACCATGGCATTACCTGCCGTTGCTCTTATCATATAATCGTTATTACTCAAATTATGTACTCCTTAACGTTTTACTAAAAGAAAGCGTTCCCGGTTGTTATTATGCCAATGATGCTGTGATGATAGCCATAGAATAAACCTCGATGGCATTACATCCACGGGACAGGTCATTTATCTGAGCGTTAAGGCCAAGAAGAATAGGGCCATACGCTTCAAAATTACCCATTCTCTGAGCAATCTTATAACCAAGGTTACCTGCATCAATATTAGGGAAAATAAATGTATTTGCATGTCCTGCAACAGGTGATCCCGGAGCCTTGTTTCTTGCAACCCGTGGTGATACGGCAGCATCGAACTGTAACTCTCCATCGATCGGAATATCAGGATATTTCTCCTGAGCCTTCTTTGTAGCATTCTGCATCTTAGAAACAGACTCACTCTTTGCTGAACCCTTTGTTGAGAATGAAAGGAATGCAACCTTGGGATCTACTCCAAATGCCTTTGCGCACTCTACTGTCTCCTTACAGATTTCAACAAGTTCATCCTCATTGGGATCCATATTGATTGCACAGTCACCCATAGCGATCACTTCATTGTCCCCTGTAGCTGAAGGACGAACAAGAATAAAACATGATGATACAACGCTGTTTCCGGGCTTTGTCTTGATGATCTGAAGTGCAGGTCTTACAGTATCTGCTGTTGAATAAGTTGCTCCTCCGAGAAGACAATCTGCCTTCTTCATCTTCACAAGCATGGTTCCAAAGTAGTTGGACTGAGAAAGGATTTCTCTTGCCTGCTCGGGTGTCATTCCCTTACTCTTACGAAGCTCAACAAATTCAGCAACCATCTCTTCAAATTCGTCGTAATTCTTGGGATCAATTATCTTAGCGCCTCTGATGTTATAGCCGGCCTCTTCTGCTGATTTGTTAATTACATCAGGATTACCAAGAAGAACCGGCTTCAAAAAATTGCTTGCGAGCAATCTTGACGCAGCCTCCAGAATTCTTGGATCCTCACCTTCTGTGAATACGATTGACTTAGGATTCTTCTTAAGTTTTTCGATCATATTACCAAATCCGTACATTGTTAATTCCTCCTATTTAAAAGTAAACCTCATGGGTCTTATATTGTTATCAAGGCGCATAGACATTAATATTTTAACACGCGCCAAAGAATTATACCTCATATGTGTACATTTACTCAATAATAGATAAAAAATTGTCAATCTATTGTAAAAAGAGTACAGATTTCAAAAACGAAATCTGTACTCTTATCCGGTCTTATCTCAGTATTTATTCTTAATCGGGAAGTTCGATGCTTTTACCGTCTCTATGCATTGAGAACTTATCCATAGGATAAGTCTTAAGGTTCTCAAGGACTTTTCTTCCGTCAGCCTTTGCAAGAAGTGTTGCTCTTGCCTTTGTAATCTCTACTTCTGTCTTGTGCTTTGAAGGACCACCTACACAGCCTCCGGGACAAATCATACCCTCGATGAAGTCATCAGGGAACTTGCCCATCTTGAGAAGTGTCAGAGCCTTCTTACACTCGATACCACCTGCTGCCTTGTGAAGCTTGAGATCAGATACGTCCTCACCTCTTTCCTGCATACACTCGATAACAGCGTTTGCAACACCACCACTTGTTGCAAATCTCTTACCCCAGATTGAAGATTCCTGATACTCATCTGTTACAGGCTCGAACTCTACATCCTTAGATCTCATAAGTGCTCTGAGCTCACCATAAGTAACAACATAATCTGCATTGTTAGGTACAGTCTCATCCTGAGCCTCAGACTTCTTGGCAATACAAGGACCTACAAATACTGTTATGCAGCCGGGCTTGATCACCTTGAGGTATCTTGAGATAGCACACATAGGAGATACAGTTGTTGACATGTTATTCTCAAACTGCTCAGGGAAATGCTTCTTGAGCATGTTGATGAATGCAGGGCAGCATGAAGTTGTCATCTTTTTGCCTTCTTCATATGCTTCTGCCCACTCCTTGGATTCGTAAGCAGCAGTCATATCACCACCGAGTCCAACTTCAACCATGTCTGCGAAGCCTACCTTCTTAAGGGCATTCTTAACAGCTGCCATTGAGATGTTCTCACCGAACTGTCCCTCTGTAGCAGGTGCGCACATAGCGATTACTTCCTTGCCTGCCTTGATAGCCTCGATTATCTGAATAAGATATGTCTTGGAGCCTATAGCACCGAAAGGACAGTTATGAATGCAGTGACCACACTGAATGCACTTGTCCTCATTGATTTTGCAGTATCCGTATTCATCATAAGTAATAGCGCCTACAGGACACGCCTTGTGGCAGGGTCTCTCAAGATGAACGATTGCTCCGTAAGGGCAGGCCTTTGCACACATGCCGCACTCCTTACATTTTGCAGGATCAATATGCATACGCATATCACCGGGCTTGATAGCATCAAACTTACATGAGTTAAGGCATGCTTTTCCGATACAGAATCTGCAGTTATCAGTTACTGAAAAAGCTGAAATCGGGCACTCATCGCATGCGGGATCAATAACCTGTACAACATTCTTAGAACCCTCGTTGTAAGTGGGTGCTTCACCGCAGGCAAGTCTGATTCTCTGGCGAACGATTTCCCTCTCCTTATATACGCAGCAGCGATACTCAGGCTTGGGACCCGGAGCCATATCATAAGCGAGCTTGTCCTTGTGATTCTCATCAAGCTCACCGTTCCATGCAAGACGGCATACCTCTTCCATAATCTTGTGTTTAAAGCTTTGTCATTTGTTACCATAAAATCTCCAATCTCTACTCTACTACCTGTTACTACCTAATATATTTATAAAACCTTGAAACATTAAAGTTTTATTTCCCTGCAAAACTCCAGTCCTTCCGCATCATGTGCGGTTATAAGAAGCGGATTTCTGCCCTGCTTCTGGCGGATATACTCAATTGCCTTTTCTTTGTTTTCCTGATCAAGTCCGGTAAAAGGCTCATCAAGAATCAGCATATCCGACGGTATTGAACATGCTCTGACGATAGCCACTCGCCTCTTCATGCCTCCCGACAGTTCCCTGACAGGTTTATAAATGCAATCTCCGGGTAAAAGCTTCTTAAGCTCTTCCTCTGCAACCTTGACTGAATTCTTTTTATTTACAATCACTACGTTCTGAACAGCTGAAATATCTTCGCAAAGTCTGTCCTCCTGGAAAACTACTCCCGCATTCAGATATGGGTATTTGTAATCTCCCATCAGATGAACCCTGCCGCTGTCAGGTTTTTCCAGATCAAGAAGTATCCTTATCAGTGTTGTCTTTCCTTTTCCGGAATCACCTGTGATTACATAGGAGTGATCATTTTCAATTTCCAGGTTGAAATTCTCAAGCACCTTAAGGTCACCATAGGACTTGCAGATATTTTCCAAATCTATTGTCATTTGGTCCTGCCTCCTTTCTTAAACAACGAAAGAATGAGCAGAATCAGTTTTTCTGTCACCCATGAAATAAGTACGATCACAAATGTCCAGGCAAAAACATCTCCAGTATCCAGATAGATTTTCGCCTTATATAACCCGTTTCCCATGGAAAGCAGCGGCTGTCCTATAACCTCGGCAGCTACTCCGCTTTTAAATCCCATAGGTACTGCCAGCGAAATCGCTGCTGTTATTGACGGAATAAGTGACGGAAGATAAATAAACCTGAACTGATTAAATCCCGGCATACGATAAACATGTGCCATCTCCAAAAGCTTATCATCAGCTGCTGTAAATCCGTTCTCCATGCCGACATACGTTATCGGAAATACAACAAGTCCGACCACGACCGTAGCCACATTCTCACTTCCTATCCAGATCAGGATAAGAATAATGAAGCTTGCAACCGGTATTGCCTTCAGCGCAGTAACCAAAGGTGAAAGCAGTTCAGAAATAATTGCATATCTGTGTGCCAGTAAAGAAAGCACAACACCAAGAACTATTCCGATAAAAATTCCCAACATGATATGCGCATATGACTGACTGATTGAATCCCAAAATTCAGGTTCAGAAGTCATCCTGGCAAGTGCTCCCGCCGTTTCAACAGGACCTGCAAGCAGAATCTTGTTATGAACAATAACCGCAAGAAGCTGCCATATAACAAGCCATAGTATGGCGATTCCTGTTTTCCTAACTAATTTCCCCATATTTGTTCCCTTAATTTAATGTATAAAAATCATCTGCAGGTAAAGCTCCACCAACAGCCTTGGGATTCTCATCAAACAATGTCTGAAGATAGCCTGAAAGAGCTGTCTTTGCCTCATCACCTGTTATGCAGACAATGTTGCATTCCGGGATAGCCTTCTGTGCAACAGGAGCCTTCTCGATAATACCGTACTCAGCAACAAGTTCAGCTGTCTTCTCTACATCTGAGTTTGTTTTCTCAGCGCTGTCCTTATGCTCTGCGATAAATGTGTTTACCGCGTCTGCATTCTCGTTTAAAAAGTCATTTCTTACTACTGTAACGCCGGTAATAAGCTGTGAATCCTCTGTTACCTTAAACCACTCATCTGTAAGACTGAATGCTGTAAGAAGCTTATCGTTCTGAATCTTGCATACAGTAGCGAAAGGCTGAGGAAGTATTGCTATTTTTGTAGGATCCTCAGTAAGAACTGCTGCAATCTCTGTTGCCTCTGATTTAAACTCCAGAGTGCAATCTGTAACGCCGTTCATCTTAAGAAGATAATTCATAGCATATTCAGGTGTTGCTCCCTGACCTGTTGTTATTACTGTTTTACCTGAAAGATCTGCAACACTCTTGATGCTGTCATCACCTGTGATGCAATAGAGAACGCCCAGTGTATTTATATCAACAAGGCTGATGCCGCCTTCTGTTTTGTTGTATAAAACAGAAGCTACATTGGCAGGAACAAGCGCTATATCAAGATTACCGGATACCATACCAGCAAGAAGCTCATCAGGCTGTGTGGCCATTGTAAACTCATAGTTACCCTTAGCCTCACCGTTTTCAGATGCCTTCATGAGATTTACAAGTCCCATTGTTGTAGGTCCCTTAAGTGAACCAACTCTTACTTCTGCAGTCTCCTGCTCCTGTGATTCAGTTGTCTCCTGATTCTGTGATTCAGAAGCTGTACCTGAACAACCTGTGATCAATGATAACGCAAGAACACCTGCGCATAATCCTGTAAAAATCTTCTTTTTCATAATTAAACTCCACTCGTTTGCTATATTGTTAAAATTGCCCATGACATTATAGCATGACAAGTGGAGTTTGCCCATGATAAAAAAATAACAAATTATATGTTTACTTAACCCATTATTTTGACATATTCGCAGACCACAAAAATACCGGTGCTCAATAAAGCTCTTCTACGTTTCGAAGTTCATCCTTGAATTTTGAAACAACCTCTTCCGGTCCGGCGATTTTCACTTTTCCTCCAAGTCCGAATATCCATCCAAAAAACTGCTCACTGACAGAGACCTCAACGTTTGTATCAGACCAGCCATCCATAGCCGAAGGTCTTATTGTGATATCCTTACCGAATCTGTCCAGAATTACGCCAACAATCTCATTTCGAAAGCTTATCCTGACCATTGTTTCATTGCCACCGAACATTCCAAAATTCATCCTGGAATATGCCGCCATATCGAAGGCTTTGAAATGCTCCTTACCCTGCCTTTTTTCATCCAGAATATTTATCCTGCGCATTTTATCCACGCGATAATGCTTGATTCTATCTGACTTCTCATCAAAGGCAACAAGATAATAATTCTCATCATCCCAGGTCAGCGCCCAGGGACTCACCTCGTAATCCTCATCCTTCCTCGGTACCATTTCTTTTTTCAGATTCCACTGAAGGTATTGGAATTTTATCTTTCTATTATTGCTTATTGCACTGTGAATCTCATCCACAACATAGTAGATACTTTCATTCATGGTCTTGATTCTGCCCTGAACAACTACCTGCCTCTTCAGTTGTGATGCCTCGTACTCACTGGCAAAGGATGTCAATTTCCTGATCAGCTCATTTGATTTTTTCTCTGTAATAAATTTGGAAGCCTGAATCGAATCAACCAGCAGCTTAAGCTCTGCTATCTCAAAGGTCTTGCCTGCCACATGATAGCCATAGGTTCTGCCGTACTGATCCATAATGACCTCTATGCCAAGTGTTTCAAGTGCTTTGAAATCATCATACAGACTCTTTCTGTCAGCAGTAACCCCGTATTTTTCCAGTTCTTCTTTTATCTGCGGCATTGTCAGATAATGATCGTCATCTGTCTTCTCCACCATTATCTTCGCAAGATAGTACAACTTAAACTTCTGATTCGTTCCCTTAGGCATATTTTCCTCCAATCACGATAATACATGCATATATTTTACGTTAAATCAAATGATAAAAAAAGCATTTCGCGTGGTTTAACAGCAGAATTCTGTATTATAATTTGTTTTAAAAAAGGAATATGATATGGAAAATCAGGTCAGAGAAAAATACAGAAAAATCACAAATCTTCTTATAGAAAAAAACTTGTACATTACAACCATGGAGAGCTGCACCGGTGGTCTTATTGCCTCTCTTATCACCGATACAGAAGGTTCTTCAGGGATTATTAAAGGAGCCTTTGTAACATACAGCAATGAAGCCAAGATTATGCAAGGTGTTCCAAAGGATATCATAGATAAAAACGGTGTATATTCTGAAGCTACAGCAATAGCAATGGCCAACGCTGCAAGAAGCAGCTACCATGCAGATATTGCAATCGGTGTCACAGGAACTTCTGGAAATATTGACCCGGACAATGCTGACAGTATCCCCGGCCAGGTCTATTTTGCCATTGCTACAAATATCTCCACCAAATCATGGCATATTCAGGTTGATCCACAGAATTCCAGATATATATTCAAAATGGCCGTTGCCTCACGTATTGCTGATGAACTTCTGAAGATAATTTGTTGAACTGAGTATCCTTATTACCAAAACACCCCGATCATTCAAGTATCCATTTATCCCGGGGTATAGCTGACCGCCACTGCACCATTAAACCTTAAACGCAAACCAAATTCGCTGTAAATGAGTCTTTTCTCTCAGATCATTTAACTCTGTTATCCATGATATTTCCAGTGGAAATATTTTTTCTGCCGTCCCAACAATACTCTTGCTCATACCCCAAAAACCTCCGTCATTTCACTTTTATCTTCTTTAATTTGTTTCTTGATCTGTAGAATGCGGGAAACAAAAACAGATCCGCAAAAATCCACGCCAACGGACTGGCAAGACATATTCCCGTAAAGCCCAGCATAGGAACAAGGAAAAGCGCTGCACCTGTCCTTGCAATCATCTCACATACACCTGCAAGTATCGCAAGCATACTGAATCCCATACCCTGAATCAGAAATCTTACAATATTCACAAATGCAAGCGGAATATAGAACAGGCTGTTCCAGATAAGCATCTGATGTGCATAATCAAGAACCACAGTCTCCTTTGCACTCATGAACAGCATTGAGAAATACCTGCCTCCAAAATACAGCACAACAAAGGCAATTACAGAATACGCACATCCCAGTATTCCCGAAGCCTTAAGCCCCTTGTCAAGTCGATCAAGCTTGCCTGCTCCAACATTCTGCCCACCGTATGTAGACATGGTGGATCCCAGCGCATCAAAGGGACATACAAAAAACATATTGACCTTACCTGCAGTGGTAACAGCTGCCACAATATCAGCTCCCTGCCCGTTTACAGCCACCTGCAGAACAACACTTCCGATCGCGGTTATTGAATACTGAAGTCCCATCGGAAGTCCCATGTTCAGAAGCTTTATCACATACATGTGCTCAATATCAAAATCTCTTTTGCCAAGATGCAGAATATCCACATTTTTTGCAATAAAACCAAGACACAAAATTCCTGATATAAGCTGTGAAATAAGAGTTGCAAGTGCAGCTCCGCTTACACCCATATTAAGTCCAAGGATAAAAATCAGATCCAGTGCTATGTTAATGAATGAAGCTATAACCAGAAACACAACAGGATGTTTGCTGTCACCCACCGCCCTGAGCACACCGGACAAAAGATTATACATATAAATTACCGGAATTCCGATAAAAATAATTATTATATAGTTATAAGCATATTCCAGAACCTCGTCCGGAGTATTCATCGCCACAAGAATCTTTCTGCAGAAAATGCTCACAAACACAGTCATAACAATTGCAAAGACGCTGCAGAGCACAATCGCATGAGCAAAAAACTTTCTCATGGCATTAAAATCCTTGGCTCCGAAAGTCTGTGCTATCGGAATGGAAAAACCACCGGCAACACCCATGCAGAAGCCAATTATCATAAAGTTTATAGAGCCGGTACTTCCAACTCCGGCCAAAGCATATTTCCCAAGAAAGCGCCCCACTATCATGGTATCAACCACATTATAAAACTGCTGAAAAAGCATTCCCAGCAGCATTGGTACAGCAAAACCAAGGATCAGCTTCATCGGTGATCCCACAGTCAAATCTTTTGTAGCCTTATTACTCATAAATATGTCCTCTTAAACAGTTTTACCAAACTCTCACTTCATTTTTTACTCAGTCAATCCATTTATCAATTGCTTCAGCAGTCTGTGCAATCTGCTCTTCGTTTGTAATTGAAGGAGTTCCGTCACCTGACTGGATTCCATAGCTTCCAAAATAAGAATGGATGCCACCCTGTATCACAAACTCCTCTGAATTCTCAGGCCAGTTCTTTTTGTTTTCTTCATAGCTCTTCCTGTCCAGGACTTTATCATCAGAACCAATAATCGATAAAAGCCTGATATTACTATTCGAAAAATCAGTCGTCGGATAAGATGCGCAAAGAATTATTCCCGCATAATAATCGTCATTCAAATGACCTCCGAGGTAGGTCGAAGCGGCAACTCCTCCCAGGGAATGCCCTGCAATATACCAGTCCACATCCCCTATAAGCTCATTGTCATTCTCATAACCTTTTGTAATAACTTCGGCAGCATTTATCCGCAAAAAGGCCAGATTCTCCGGCATCTTCGGCAACAGGCATATATACCCGCGGGCAGCTATAGCATACATAAGCGCATCATAAGAGCTGTATTCCACCTTTCCTCCCGGGTAAAATACTATAACCGCTTTAGGACTCTGGCTGACCGGCAGGAATACCTCGCCGTTTTTATCCGCATAAGAATGTACCTTATCATCAAAAATATTCTTAACTGCATTTATTATATTATTATCTGCTCTGTAGTAATTACGTGTATAAATCTTAAAAGAAATAAAGAAGCCTATCAGCAGTACCAGTAATACAATAAGTGCCCATTTAAGAAACCTTAATATTTTCTTTTTAACAGAATTCTCACTCTGAGAAACCATTTATTCAAAACTCCAATCAACTTGATTAAAAATCATTCCTGAAATAATATATTTGTATTATGAAAAAAGCAAAAATAGTCATTATCTCATTATTTATTCTAATATCATCAATCCTCATCGCAAGAGTGTTTTTCTCCTCATCCGAGGGATTAAATCTTGACTATTCCAATCCTGTTTTCATAGAAAAAGTTGATGATACACATCTATTCTACAACAGCTTAAGCGCTAATGACAGAGCATTATATGAGCTACTTTTAAACCTCGTTTATAACAAAGATGATCCCGATTACAAAAACAATCTTTACATAAATACCGATGATTATGACAGACTTGGTTTCGATCATCTTTGGAACATCTATTTTGCCATGGTCTATGATCACCCCGAATTTTTCTATCTTCTTACCGAGGATCACGCACGGATAAATGCTCTTGATTCCCAGCTTGGCAACAAGGTAAAGATAACCTTTTACCTGTCTCCTACCCCTGACGGTGAGGCAGAAAAAATCGAAAAATTCAATAATGCCGTGGATGATTTTCTCTCTGACATCGACTTAAGCGCAAACAAAGAAGAAATCGAGCTTCAGATTCATGACAAGCTTATCAGCGAGGTCACTTATGATAAAAAGCTCTATGAAGCCACCAGTTCAGTGTCAAACACTTCTGCTGACTCAGGCTATCCCGATGGTGCCACTGCTTATGGTGCTCTCGTCACACATAAAGCTATTTGCGGTGGTTATGCCCTGGCTTTTCAGTATCTGCTGCAAAAAGCCGGAATCCCCTGCGGTTACCTGACAGGAGTTGCCTATTATCAGGAAGATTATCAAAACTACTCACAAAACAAATACGCATACTACCATGCCTGGAACCTTGTAAAAATCAATGATTCCTATTATGAGACAGACACCACCTGGGATGACTACGGCCCTGATGATCTTAATGTATCTGAGGACTATTATGAAGCCATGCTGGATGACGAAGAAGGCATATATGGATTAAACCACCAGTACTATAATCTCACAACAAAAGAGATGGAGGACAACAAACAAAAAGAGACGACAACCTTCAACATAGAAGGCTATCATCCCTATAATCCAATTTCTGAATCCTCACATATAAGAGGTACCACTGAGCTTAATGCCACTGAGCCTACTTCAATCTACCTGAACGAACTGTTACCCGAAGCCCTGGGTGATGCAGGCTGAAAAAGCTTATATCTGAAACTGAACATATATCAATACTGGAGCTTTAAAACCACCTTAACGGGAGATTTTACAAGCTCCTTAAATTTTTCTCCATCGCTCATCTTACCAACAATACTTCCATAATGAGTAGGAATAGCAAACTCCGGTCTCAAAATGTTGATAAGCTCTGCTGCCTTCTTGGCATCCATCGTATAAGTTCCGCCGATGGGCACAAGCGCAATGTCACATTTAACCTTCTGAGCATCCTTTGTAAGGCTGGTATCACCTGCCACGTAAATTCTCTTATGATCCACTCTGAATATGTAGCCAACCCATCCTGCAGACTTCGGATGATAAGGTTTAATGTTGTTGTAGGAAGGCACTGTCTCAAACTCCAGGCCATCCACTTCCTTATAAATTCCGGGCTTAACAACAATGAGTCTGTCCGGATCGTGAACAAGAACACTTGCCAGTTTACCTATTTTTTCAGGAACAACGAGTATTGTACTATTCTTCCTGACCTTCTTGATATCATCATTTGAGAAATGATCGTAGTGATCGTGTGTAATAAAAATGTAATCCGC
>CAMVLM010000020.1 GCA_947168335.1 uncultured Butyrivibrio sp.
CGTATACTCACTCCTGTCAGCTTACTCACTTCATTTACTGTCTTCATGGCTATCACCTCCTTCACGTGTGATTACATCATAAACTATTACGTTACGTCATAGTCAAGCAGATATCATTTAAACAAATCTTCCAGAGTTATTACCTTTTCGAATGACCATTTATGCTCATTGTCCTTTAATCCATACGTAGTTATAAGTGTATTATGTATAGTGTTCTTCTTGGGAATCTTTTTGTAAAGAACAGTTTGTCTATGCCTTAAAACCTCCTCATAGTCCTTATCAACTGAAAAATCATCACTATAGAATTTCATTTCACACATGTTTACAACATTATCTTTACGCAGGATAAGCAAGTCTATCTGAGTCTCTTTATCACTGTCCCCCGGCTTCGTCCAAGCTGACTCCGTAGAACTAATTCCACTAATTCCCAAAGCTTGCTTAATTTGCGGGATATGGTTAAAACATACATTTTCAAATGCATACCCTCTCCAGGTTATGATTGGCTGGGCACTAATATTCTGAAGCCAGAATCCATCCATGATAGAGCTCTTGTCTTTTACGAACTTCAGGTAAAAAATACAAAATGGATCAACAAGCTTATAGTGCTCTTCTCTTTTCCCACATTCAAATGGAACGTATTTAATAACAAAATCGCTTGCAATCAGTGCACTAAGACTATTCGAAAGAGTGCCTCCATCTGAATAGCTGGATTCACTGATTATCTCCTGTCTTGTATATCCCTTGCTTCGTTTTGCAAGCACCTTAACAATTGTCTTAGTCATTTCAGGGTTCGTAAATATAGAGGAAAATAGCCTGTCATATTCCTGTGACAGTTTGGCCCCTTTTGCAAAAAACAGCTCATCAACATTCTGGGCCAGGCTGTTACCCCTTCTGAAATAATTAAGATAGAAAGGAATCCCTCCGAATATCATGTAGCTCTGCGTAATGTCATATCTTGAGAGTGATATTCCCCTCTCTTTCAACAGTTGCTCGCACTCCCTAAGTGTAAAAGGAGACAGTTTTATCTCATATGTAACACGTCCATATAACCCTCCGTGGTTATTTATCAGCTGATTTTCCATCCAGGAATTGGCACTTCCTGAGATTATGACCATTATGTTTCTGTGGCAAGCCCATCCATTCCAAAAGGCCTCAAATCCTGTGATAAACCCTGAGCGTGCCGTATCCATCCAGGGAAGTTCATCCAGGAAAACCACCTGCCTTGTGCCATCATCCAAATTCTGAAGATGCATTTCCAGCATAAAAAAGGCTTCAAGCCAATCCTTGGGGCAATGATCTTTTTTCATGCCCTGCGTCACGAGTGAATAGTAAAATGCCTCCAACTGCTTTTTTAATGGCTGTCCCTTATGCTGTTCATTAGATTCAACCGGGGAAAGCCCTGCATGCCTAAAAGTAATTCTATCCCTGAATGTCTCATCAACAAGATAGGTTTTTCCAACACGTCGCCTGCCATATACCGCAACCAGTTCTGCTTTATCTCTTTCATATAGGTCAAGTAATTCAGCAACTTCTTTATCTCTTCCTATCATATCCATGCCCTCGCAAATAAAATAATCAGACAAAAAGCTCATAACCCATACTGCTCTTATCTGATTATAATTATAATTTTTGTTATATTCAGCTGTCAATTATATATTTATGTTGTTGGCAGCTGAATATAATATGCCATTTGCATCATAATCAGCTGTCAATTCAATTTATTTCTCTATCTCAATCACTCCAGAGCAAAAGGATTTTGGAATAAATCTCACTCCAGCAAATGACTTCCTGAGCTCTTCTACTACAAAATATATTTCGTCATCATCCCAACTGTCTCCGGCTTCTTACCTGCACTTTTCAAGTTCAGCTCTTGTCTCGAATGCCACATCACCAATGAGTAGTTTGCCGCCGTCATTCAGACATTCCATAAGTGAACTGAAAAATGTAACCTTCTGTTCATCTGTCAGATGATGCAGGGAATATGTTCCAACGATATAATCATATTTACATTCTGAGAGTTCTTTCACTAACCCTATGCTGCAGATCTTCTCTATAGTTTCTGAAGATAGTTTCTCTTTATTCAGAAAGGACCTGGCATTCATATTATTTTCAGTGTTGAAAAGTTTATGATCATCAGCATCATGTAATAATGCTGCTAATGAAGAGATAAAGCTATCCGCCTCCGGGTAGGACTCCATCATAGACTCAGAACCCAAGATAATGAATTACAATATCCATTCGCTTTCGTGTTCTGGTCTGCTCTTCAATACTATAAGTCCCTGTACCGTTCAGGATAGGCGAAAGGTATGTCAGGAATTTTTCTCTTCCTTCCTCTTCAATGAATTTTCTTTCGGCTTCCTCGTCATTAAGGTTTCTGATATATAACTCCTAATTTTGTAAACCTCATGGCTGTTTCATAGCCGATATGGATGCGATTACCTCAGTGGTGAAGGAATATTCTGCCAAGGTTGTAAAACTTCAGGATAAGCCAAAGCCCAGTCTACTTATGGAACTAAAGAAGCTGAAGGAAGAGATTGCAAAGGCGCCACGCAAGGTAAAAGAAAAGTTTAAAGAAAATGTCAGATGAACATAGAAATCCCTAACAAAAAAGGGCAGTCAGTAAACCTGTAAATAGTTGTAGTGTTTTTTACGATGTGTAAATACTTGTACAAAGGTGTAAGCAGCTGTAAAATATTATCAAACTTGTAAATAGTTGTATTGGAGGTAATATGAAAAACCCATTTACACATACACCTGGAAGAGTTGGCGATGCGAACATTACTACAACTCTGGAAGAAAAAGTCTATGATAATTTTTTATATACACAGCCATCTGAGAGCGTGTACAAGATTACCGGAATAAGAGGATCCGGGAAAACCGTCATTTTTGGAAATATACTCAGACATTATAAGACATCAGAAATGAGAGCAGGTGGATGGCTGGTTTACGATGTTTCATCCGCTAGGAATCAGATTAGAACACTAATATCTTATCTTTTGCTTGAGCCAGAGGTGAAAAAAGCTCTTTTGGCAGAGAAAACTAATCTGAGTGTTTCAATCCCGTTCGTGGGAATAAACGCAGGGGTTGATACTAAAACCGATTATGATGATGAAGTGCGACTTGAACAGCTTGTTGGCATATTAGTCAAGGCTAAAAAGAAGATCATAATTGGTATCGATGATATAGCAAAGACTGAAGCGATGACAGAATTCTGTTCGGTGTACGCGAAGCTGATAAGGAATACTTTGGAGGATGAGATAGCAGCGCCGTGGCCTGTTTATCTTATTTGCTCCGGCGTATATCAGAATTTTTATGAACTGGGTGAAGTGCCAAATCTTACATTCTTTAAGAGGGCTGCTGAACTTAGGACGGAGTCTTTTCCGATTCCTGCAATGGCCATCAAGTACGAAGACTTGCTTCAAATGGATGAAGATGAGGCTATTTCCTTTGCCAAGATGACAAAGGGGTTTGCTTATGCTTATCAGGTATTTGGAAGTGCGTATTTTGAGCACAGGGAAAAAGGCGAGGAATATGTGATAAAACAGGCAAAGAGTGAGTTGTTTTCTCAGTGTTATGAAAAGATATGGAAAGAGCTTCCTGATGGAGAGCGCGAAATCCTTCGCGTTGTATCTACAGGTCCCAAGAAGCGAAAAGAAGTTCTAGAGGAGCTTGAAGGGAAGGGTAGTTATCAGGTAAACAGCACAGCACTGAAGAAAATGGGACTGCTTGCTGACAGCTCGGAATCCTATGGTGTAGCAGAGATTACATTACCCTTTTTTGGTGAATATATTCAGAAGTATTGCTGATTGTTCACTGTAGACGGATTATAGAGTTTTAGAGATTAATCTACATAACTATACGAAGAACTTATAAATCACTGTGTTTTGACATTTGTGTCATAACCCAGTGATTTTTGTTTGAGCACAAAAGATATTAAGAAGAGAGGAAAAGACATGAATTTAGAGGAAAATGGCAGATGAATTCAAAAACCAAGAAGACTATTATCCTAAAGTTTGCGGAGCAGCACTGCGGTTGGCAGTATACATTAAGGGCAAAAATGCTGATAGTTACATCGCCCCCAGGAATTATAGTTACTTATTCTTAATATCCTGAAGTAAATTGATAATCTCACTAAATCCTAAAAGCAGCAAGCCTCCTAAACATCCAAAAACCCCGGCAATCAGTCCTATAGTAATTTCTTCTCCAATAAGAATAAACGCACCTATAAGACTCAATGCAATATAGATAATTCCAACAACTCTAAGAGCCTTACCTATAGAATTTGAATTGGACGAAGTTTGAGAAGTACTCAGCTTCGCCTGATCATCAAACTGCTTTTTTGCCGCCTCTTTTTCCTCATCCGTTTTTGTATGCCACTCATCGGTTGTGATATGTGTAGGAATAATCCTAATGTTACAACTTGGGCATTGTTCATACTGCTGATTATCTTTTTCTGTGGAATAAGTGCTACGGCACCTTGGACAATAATAAATATATCCCATGTATTTCTCCTTCGTCTATTAAATATATAATAGACAATTGTATCCAATAGTTTATAAAGAAGCAATTTTTACCTTTTTTATGATTAAACGTCGTGATACTGCATGAAATCAGTTAGTTGTGTGACCATTTAGCGCCTCTAAGAAGACGCCACCAATTCCTAACCGTTCCCTCGTCTGTAAGACCATTTTCTTGCTGATCCGCATACATCTGCTAAGAGAAGCGCCGCCACTGTACTTCTCTGAAAACTCATCCTCGTTCCATGTCTCATAATATTCCAGGATATCCGCATTTTCTTCAGAAGACTGATACATGTACTGAACTCCGTTATCAGACTCTGCCTTAATCTTGTATCCTCCAGTCTCCAGTTCCTCGAATAGCGAAATACTATCAAAATGATCCGGAACAAAATCATTATTTTCCATATGACCATAAATTATCTCTGCATCGCCAAACTGCACATAGTATTCAGGCTGCATCTCTCCATCAGCCTCATAGCCTATAGATGCTGTCTGCCAGGTTCCGGATATCATAGGATCACTCACTTCTGATGCAAGAAAAATAGATGTTGGTCCGTCAGCTCCACCGATTATAGCTGTGTCTCCTTTTTTCGCACCACATCCTACTGTTCCTATTACCATTATCAGCGCAAGCGCTGTCACTACTATTTTCTTCATCTTAGTCTCTCTTCTCTTTCCTTAATATACTTCATCACCGTTTCGAGCCCCTCAGTCGGAACACAAAACGTGCCATCCCTGTGTATGCATCCCTCATGGACTTTATCGATATCAAACCACCTGACTTCTTCCACTTCCTCTGTCTGAATTATGAAAGCACCGACAATAGGTGTCTCAAAATCAGAACTAATAAAATAGTAGTAATAATATGTACTTAGTACCATTCCGGCAACGCATGATATCAGCAATAATAACGAAGACAGGAGATACTCCTTCATACTTTTAGCCATAAAAACATTCATTATGACAAATGCCACAATAACTATCATCCATATAGGATTAATATCAGCTATTCCAAGCATATCCCTAATCACAAACATTACAAGGGGAATTAGATTTAACCACTTCAAGAACTTCACTTTTTTCCTCCGCCAACAATTATTCTTTAACAAAATATATCTCTACCATTTTACACCATTGCTATCATTACAAAAACTTACTTTTCAGCTTCATGCCATCTTTATCGGCATTTATCAGATAGTGAATGTTGCTCCAAAATCTATAACCGGGGTCTTCCCACATACGACAGCGATGGACTATACGTAGACAGCTATGGTTTTAGTGTCAATCGATTTGCTCCATATAAAAACAGCTGCGGATTTTTAACTCCACAGCTGCCCATCTTATAATTCCTTGCCGCCTCTTATAACAACCTAGGTACAATGTAAAACAAAAGAACAATCAGCACTCCCAGTAACATATATTTCAGTCTGCTGTTATCCACTTTACTTGGGCTGTTTAGCATTTCCGTTCTAATAATATATCCAGGATAATTTACAGGTTTGCTTTCTGGGACAAAGTTCTCTCTAACAGCCTGCCCATACCATGTAGTTCCGGCATTATCCATCACATATCTTTTGAATCTCTCTGCGCTTTCTAAATCATTCAGCACTATTGCTGCGCGGTACAGATAGTATTGCCTTTCAACTTCATCCATAGGTCTTTCCTGTGGCGACTGAAGAACAGAATATACCTGTTGAGGAGCATTATTTTTGAAGCAATTAGCATATGCACCATACATTTGCAGATCACCAAATATTTTATTGTTCCAGGTTGTATGTCTCACCTTGGAATAAATCACAGATGCCTCATTTGCGCAGGATATAACCGTATCATAGTCGTTATAATACAAGGCTATGTAATGTTTTAAATGCAAAGCCAAAAGCATATTATAAGTAGTTGTTGATGACTCCTGCATAAGAGCAAGGCACTTTGCCGCTTTATCAATCTTGCCCAGTCTGAAAAAAATGCATCCAAAATTATACTGTGTCACGCTCCAGAGCATTTGTTTTCTCAGAGCTGTTGGTACAAAACTCAGATATCTTGATAAACCTTTATCCGGCCAGCATTCTCTGAATGCATATCTGTTTAGTTCCAGATGAAGTACCTTTTTCTGCTTTATATATGCGAATGCAGAGATTATGATAGAAGCCATAACCCCCTGAAATACCAGATAGTTATTAGGAATTATTCTTCCTCCCTGAATGATGTAAAAGGATCCTCCAAATAAAATTACATAGAACAGATTCCTCATCACACTGAACTTTTTTACACATTTATCTGCAAATTCGCTATCTGTAGGATATCCCTCCTCCCCAACTATCTGTAGTATTCTATTCCATTCTTCTTTGTTGCTCATTCCTTTATGTTTCCTTTACTGATATGTTCCCTTATTATCTGTAAGCTCATATAGCTTTTCCGAACCTTCTCTTGTCTTTGACTGCCTGCCATATACCTGTTCCTTGGTAAGAAGATAAAGCTTGAAGCTTTCTACTGCTCTTGGCGGCGCAGCATCAGTAAACTCAAAATCTAGGAGATATGCTGTTTATTTTCAATCATTCTGTAAAAATCAAGAAAATAGTCAGAACCTTCCATCCATAACTTTGAATCAAAATCGTACAAACATTTACAAGCATCAGAATCCAAAAGCTTATTTCTTGCTTCATCAATTGAGATATTCTCTTCCATTGCCATGTCTTCAATAGCATTAGTAAGAACCATATCAGCACAAGCATTCATTTTATCAGATGACATATTTCCTTGCCTCCTGAAACTCCAAACAACCAACCGCATCTTCTGTAAGGAAACAATACTGATCATACAGGTGATCCGGCAATTTTTGAGAAATAAACCAAAGCCACTCTCTGTCGGCATTTTCAAACTCATGTACCGCTATTTCCTGTTCAGGTTTATGATAACGAAATGATGACACATACCCATAATTCTGTGTTATAGGGGCATTTCCGGTATTTTGTGCCTTAATCAAAGAAGACCTTATAAAATTTCTGGCCTGATTAGGACCACTTGTAAGATAAAAACCTTTGCCAAAATCTTTGCCATTCATGCACTGGTTCAAATCAATGTTTTCAACACTCGTATAACTACCATGGTAAAGAAGCATCCCATCTTTTAATTTCATAGAGCTGCCCCTTTCCGCTTCAAAACATTACATATATCATCCAAATTGTAGTCATCTCCACTAACATGAAAAACATCATAGCATGACTCTATGTACTGCCAGATATTATATTCTGTAAAAATTCTGTTTGCAGCCGCCCTGGTAAGCTTATATCTTTCGCTAAAAGCACCTACTAACCTTATTTCCATATACAGAATTTCATTTATCATTATGCACACCCACTACTTTTAATAATGCAACTGTTTTCTTCTCCTTAATTATACAATCTTTTCTAAAAGAATGTCATTTCTTTGAAAATAATACGACCATGCCATAACATACAAACCATTCTAAAAATGTAATTGAGGCAGTTATCTTCATATCACCCTCCATAATAAACAGGGAAATAAACTCTCATATCTTTGTCTTCTCCCCTGTTATCCCACGCAAAATAAGGAATAAAGCTTGCCTCCACTTTTTCAAAAGTTATATCAGGAAGCTCTCTGTAGAGACTGTCAGAACTGTTATCATCTCCAACAGATCTATATAGACCGCCCTTAACCGTCAGAACATCTCTATCCTTTATCTGTATCCTTTCTGTAGAGAAGGCTCCCTTTGCAGTTGGAAGATACAATTTATCAAGACTGATTCCCCCTGCATCCCCTTCCTCCATGCAAAAGACAAGAGGACCTCTCTCAACGCAGACTCTTCCTCTGCACTCCTCTATTCTGTCATGTCCAACTGTGTATCTTACCGGCATATCAAGAATAAGCTCTACTACTGTATCTGCAGGCTTTTCAACTAATACGCTGTAATACTCTCCAGAAAGAGTTGCATCTATCTCTTTCTTTGTAGTTCTATTTTTATCTGTAATACTAATAGCGCCACTCTTTACCCAGGACGGAATTCTAAGAAGAAGTTCTGCGCTGCCCTCACTTTTAACATCCTTAAAACTAAATACAATCTTTCCATCATAAGGATACTCAGTTTTTGTCTCAAGGACTGCATCAAGACCACTATCAAGCACCACATGAGCTTTAGCAGCAGCATACATTCCTGTGTATATCTTGTTTCCATGAACTGCGTAAAGATATTCTGATGCCTGAGCCAGGTTTCTTGTAAGGTTAGGTGGGCAGCAATAGCTTGTTATGTACTCTGTTCTGTGAAGAGGCCAAACCGGATCAAAGCCTGGATTTTTAACTCTTTCAAGCATGTTTTCATAGAAGTACCTGATACCATCAAGACTTATGGAACCAAGGTTGGTATTAAGCATTACTCTCTCAATAACATCAAAGTACTCAGCCTTTGGCTCAATCATGAACATTCTGTAGGCCCACATAACAAGTCCCACATTGGCGCAGGTTTCATTGTAGGCCGTTACGTTTGGAAGCTGATAATCATAGCCATAGGCCTGATGTACCAGCTGCTGTTTAAAGAAATTGCCGTATGGAGAAGCGCCATTATAAAGAGCTCCACATCCGCCGGTGATATAAATCTTGTGCTTTAACAGATCTCTCCAAACGCTTTTAAGAACCTGAATATACTCTTCTCCACCCTCTTCGAGATAAAGGTCAGAAAGACCTGCATAGAGATAATTGGCTCTTACAGCGTGTCCTATAATCTTCCTGTGCTGCTTAAGTGGAAGTCTGTCCTGATTATCGTCAAGGCCGTTCTTAACTGAATCTCTAAGCTCTATAGCTTTTCTGGCAAGCTTTAAATATCTGTCATCCCCAGTTGCTCTATAAAGCTCAACAAGTCCCATATAGTGAGAAGGACAAACAGCAGTCTGAACCTGATCTTTTTCCTCTGCTTCCTTGTACATATTCTCAAGATAATCTGCTGCCCCGGATGCTATCTTAAGAAGGCTGTCCTTGCCTGTAAGTCTGTAATGAAGAGCTGCTGCCGTCATGAGATGTCCAAAGTTATACACCTCAAAGTCGTTGATATCCCCCATTCTTCCAAGGCCACTATTTTTCATCTCTCCAATTATCTGCTTGGTGGAAATGTATCCATCAGGCCTTTGTGCTCTACCAATAAGGTCAATATAGGCCTCTATTCGGGAAAAGAGCTCCTTATCATTTTGAATCACAGCGCAGTACATTGCTGATTCCATCCACTTGTAGAAATCTCCATCACCAAATACTGTTCCTGCAAAGTCACCATCCACTTCTCCAGCGCAGATTCTGAAGTTTTCCACAACGTGGCTGATATCAGGTGCTTTAAACATGTTTTCAAGCTGTGGAACTGTCGCACTAAAAATAACGTCTCTTACAGATTTCCAAAAACCTTCTGTAAACTCCACATCCAAGGCCCCTAGTGGCTGTGCCTTGGCATTTTTACTCTTTCTTGTATCAGTAAGCATAAGCTAGTCCTTTCTTAATCAGTCAAAACCTTAAGGGCTTTGTACAGGGTGTCATCGTCTCCCACATTTCCGGGAAAGATCACATATGGAATCCCTGGAAATCTACTGCATTCATCTGTCTCCCATACAGGAACGCCTGGCTGTATCTGCCCAAGAACAAGAGCTCTTTTTACTCTGAGAGCCTTGGTTCCTATGTCACTGGATGTAATGCCGCCCTTGCCAACAATGAAAGATGGCTTGCATCCAAGCTTTGCAACAATATCAGTAAATTCTTCTGAAATCTTTGTTGAACGAAGAAGTGCTGCTTCCCTGGTATCTCCAGGAAGATTTAAAACCTTTCTCTTAGTGTATATTACTGGAGTGATGCCACTTTCTATTTTCCTGGTGGCAAGGTCTGAAACTCTCTTTGTTTCTTCAGATAATCCCTCTTCCAGCACCTTGTCTGAGTCATATTCTATAAATTCAAGTCCAGCTACTTCTCTAAGCTTTTCAAGCTGTTTTGTAGTCTTATCAGTGTGTGAGCCGATCATAACAATGCCGCCTGGCTTTCCTGTAACCTTAAGAGCTTTTTTATCCAATAAAGGCTTATCTGATATAGCGCCAACAGCCTTAACAAAATCAGCAGCTGTACGGAACACAAAGGACTTGCCAGCCTTAAGGCACCTGTAAAGAGCTGCTCCAAAAACCTCTAAATCCACAGACTGGGTTGCATTTACTACGATAGGAGTTCCGTCCTTAGCCTCTTTTAGTCTTTCTTCTATTTCATCAACATTGCCCTGTCTCATTAACTCTAAGGGAATACTTATAACATCACTGGATTTTCTTTTTCCACCAGTTTTTTCTTCAATGTATGCCTTAAGATCTGAATTCTTGTATCCAAAGGTCTCATCCCCTGCAAACTCTGTATCAGCCGCAGGAACAAGCTCATCTCCATATTTTACGTAGTGAATATCCTCGTAGGTTATCCTTCCGCCAGCATAAAAAAATGGCGCAAGGATAATACCGTCTGCCTTTTCACCCAGCTCATTTTCAATACACTCCTCGATAATATCGGTTTCCAAAGGAAAGTGCCCTCGAAGTGTTGAATCACTTCTGCTGATAACATTAAAAGAGACACCGCATTTTTTTGATGCACTGATAAGATTTTTCATAAGCTCGTAGTGGAGCTTTTCTGTCTCAGAAAATGTAAGTCCTCTGGAATTGGTGAGTATATAGAACATTCCTTTTTCATTCTTAAGAGCCTCAACCAGGGTCTCCTCTTTCCAGTCCGTATATACTGCAATATCATGAACTGTCTGGATTCCTGTCGGATCATCATCAAGGACTACCCATGTCCTTTCTGAAGCTTTAGCGCTTTCTATAAGCTCTTTTATTGCGTTTTCTATTTCCGTTTTATGAGCTCTGCTAATGGAATCAGCCAGTTCCATTAATTTACAAAAAGACATTTTTTCCATACCTGAAATACCTCTCCCCATACCATTTCTCATGCTTTAAATGGAATGTTTAAAATCTCTCTGGCTTCCTTTACTGAAGCAACATCTTTTTCACATTCCCTGACTATTTCTGCAGCTCTTTTCACAATAATGCTGTTATTATCCACTCTTGTATCAGGATCAAGATAATCGGAATCTTCAAAGCCAACTCTAAGAGAACCGGCTCCGTAATTAACTGCATATTTCATCATGTTCCAGTCTTTTCTTCCTGCCTGAGTGTATCCCCATATAATGTCATCTCTTCCCTCAAAACACTCTTTTACATAAGCCACCATGTGCTTTAGCGCATTCTCAGTGGCTGGAAGCTCTCCCTCATGACCAAATACCAGGGCCAGTAAAATAGGAGAAGTAAAGTCAAATTCACTAACAAGTCCCGCCATGGTGTTTACCATACCAAGTTCAAAAAGCTCAGTTTCAGGGAACTTTTTGTGGGCAATAAGCTCTTTTACGCAGAACTTAACATCATCAATCGGATTCTGATACACGCTCTTTCCAAGGTTTACAGAACCAACGTTAAGGCTAACAGCCTCAGTAAAGTCACCATAGATTGGCTGACATCTTTCCTCTATTGTGAGGTTTGATACTCCACCTGTAGAGATTTCCACAATTATGTCGCATTCCTCTCTTATGAGTTTTACAGTCTCAGCCAAAAGAGAAAGATCAGGTGTAAGGGCTGCGTTTTTGTCCCTTACGTGAAGATGCACCATTGCTGCACCCTGCTTGTAGCATTCGTATACGTCTTTGGCAATTTCTTCAGGAACTATCTCATGAGGCGAAGCACATACCGGTGCTACTGACAAAATAACCTTATTCATTGATTACTCCTTTTTTAACAAGGGCATTCTTAAGTGCTACTACGCCGTATGCAGGGCTTGCTAAAACAGGAAGGCCATATTTATCACTTAGAAACTCTGCGCAGTATGCCATGCTACCCTGTGCAAGAACTATAACGTCAACATCGTCTGCAATTGTGGCTGCAGAAGTGCTCATGCGCTCTCTGAACTGCTCCTGGTCAAGGCCAAAAGCGTTCTCCACAAGGCACTGCTTGATCTCCACATGTCTGTTACACTCTCTTGCTACTCTTGTAACTGTATTGCAGGTAGGAATAAGAGTTGTAGGAAGTGTAGCCATAACTCCAATTCTAAGTCCCTTTCTTACAGCATCCCTGCACATATCCTCATCGATTCTGACAATAGGCATACCAAGATATGCTGCCACGTCCTGAACGCTGTCAGCAACTTCACCAACAGAAGAACAAACATTAAGTACAGCGTCGCACCCTTCTTCTGCTGCATTCATAAACATCTTGATAAGTCTTGCTGCCGGAGCCTGAGTTACATATCCAGCCTCTCTGACATCAGCAAGGATTGATGGATCCTGCTGATCATAGATTTCAATATCGTCTCCCAATACATTTTTGATTTCTCTGTTCACATCTGCTATAAGCTCAGGTGTGGTGCTTGTGTAAACTACTCCAATCTTCATACTCTTCTCTCCTTTTTATTTCCAATAAACATAGTGATCAAGGACTGTCTGAACTATCTTTTCACTCTGCCTGTGTTCTATAACCTCCAACATCTGCCTGTGTAATTTGATAAAATTTTCCTCTTCCTTTTTGTCCAAAATATCCTTGATGGCCTTTTTCCTGGAAGGGGTTGTAAGCTTGGTAATATAATCTGTAATGGTTACAAGCTGCGGATTGTTGGCTATTGCCGCAATCGCTGCATGAAACTCTGTATCACATTCCATGATCTTATCTATAGAAGGCTCATCCTCATAGACTTCTTTTTCCATCTTGGCAAGTATTCTCTTGAACTCGCGGTAATTATCATCCTCCTTGGCATTATTGATGATTACCTGCAAGGTTCCTATGTCTATTACTGATCTGAGCTCAACAAAATCCTTCCAGCTGTTTTTGTGAAGTATAATGCTGTAAAGCATGGGATCAAGCATCTTTTGGTTGTAGCTTTCACTTACAAATGTTCCATCTGCTCTTTTGATATAGACAACACCATTGGCTTCCAGTTTTTTTATTGCCTCCCTGACTGAGTTTCTTCCAGCATCATACTGTGCACACAGTTCCATCTCTGTAGGAAGTTTATCCCCCGGATTTATTTTCCCTTCAATGATGTCTGATATTATCCCATCCATAACCTGATCGACTACAGACTTTTTCTTTTCTTCAAATCCCTGTTCCATGCTCATTGAACTCCTCACTACCTTCATAACTTTTTTAATACCATCACATCTCCTGCAGGTATCTTTCTTGTGCCTTCAATAATTTCATCTGTAAGAAGACTTTGATACTTATCACCTCTTGTATCTATGGCTCCATCTTCTTTACCATGATTTATGAAAAAAACAATTCTTTCTCCATCCCTGTTTCTGGCTGTAACCTCAATTTCTCCCTGAGTGTCCATAACAGGAGAGACCTCTGATTCCTTAAGAATCTCACAATATAACTTATCGAGGTAGGCTCTTTCTACTGCTGTTGCAATATAGTAGGCCTTGCCCTTTCCATAGCTGTTTACTGTAACCGCCGGCATTCCTTTATAAAAATCATCTTCATAAACAGCCTTTACTTCTGCGGTTGTGGTGTGTAACAAGTCACACAAAAATCTACATTCGAAAGTTCTATCACTTCCATTTTCGTGGATATGGTTTACTTCATCTGCAAAGAGTGCATCTGTCTCCTCTACCCATATTCCAAAGACATCCCTAAGTGGACCAGGATAAGCTCCAAAGATGCATCTGTCATTTTCATCTGCATACCCGGTCATATAGGTGGCAACAAGTGTGCCGCCATTTTCAACAAAGTTCTTTATCTTTTCTGCCACGCCTTCCTTCATCATGTAGAGCATGGGCGCAACAATCACTTTATATTTGCTAAGGTCTGTTTCCTGAATAATGAAATCTACCGAATAGTTGCCGTAGTAGAACGTTTTATAAAAGTTATGAACTTCTCTCAGATAATCCATATCCTTAGTTGGACCACTGCACAGCTCAAGAGCCCACCAGTTATTCCAGTCAAACATTATTCCTATATCGCTGTTTGCCTTGCCGCAAATAAAAGAATCTCCAAGCTTTTCAAGTTCTTTTCCCAGCTCTGTAAACTCCCTGATTATTCTGGTATCTGTTCTTCCTGAATGAGAAATTACAGCACCGTGGAATTTCTCCTGACCTGCAACTGACTGTCTCATCTGAAAATAGAGACTGCTGTCTGACCCATGAGCAAGTCCCTGATAAGCAAGGCGTCTTACCTCTCCGGGTCTCTTTAATTTATTATAGGGCTGCCAGTTCTGCTGATTGGGCGACTGCTCCATAACATAGTAGGACTCTCCGCCTTTAAGAGCTCGCATGATATCGTGCTTCATGGCAGGAAAGCTTCTTTCATCGGTAGGCCATGGGTAATTGTCCCATCCAGCGGTATCCATGCAGGGAACCATCTTGGACTGATCAAGCTTTTTGATAAAGCCTGAAATATTGGTAAATACCGGAAGCTTTGGTGTAGCTGCCTTTAGTATCCTTGCTTCATTTTCATAGCACTCTATGGTGGAATCCGTGATAAAGCGCATGTAATCAAGTTGAACCGCAGGGTTAAACCTGTAATCGTCGTTGAGCTCAGAGGGAACCATCACTTCATCAAAGTCATACAAGGTCTTACCCCAAAAACAGGTGTGCCATCTTGTATTTAACTCATCTAAAGTCTTGTATCTATTCTTGAGCCAGCTTCTAAACTTGTTCTGACAGTTATCGCAATAGCAATAAGTGCCATACTCATTGGCCACATGCCATCCGATAAGACCAGGTCTGTCCTTGTAGCGCTCAGCCATTTTGGTAGCAATAGCAGCCGCTCTCTCCCTGAACTTATTACTGTTTATACAAAAGAAAACTCTCATGCCGTGAGTTCTTTTCCTCCCTGCTATATCAACAGGAAGAACCTCCGGGTACTTTTTGGAAAGCCATGACGGCTGTGCACTTGTGGGTGTCGCCAGAAAGTATGACAATCCAGCTTCATCAAGCTTATCCAAAATATGGTCCAACCATTCAAATTCATATACTCCTTCCGATGGTTCTAACTTAGCCCAGGAAAAAACCGGAAGTGTAACAGTATTTATCCTGGTCTTCTTAAACACAGCAATATCCTGGTCAATGGTCTCATCGTCCCACTGATCAGGGTTGTAATCGCCTCCAAAGAGAATAAAAGATCTGCTTAGTTCCTTATCCATGGTGTCCCTTTCTTTTTACCCTCCACTCAAAAATAGTTTTTATAAGCAATTAATATTGTAAACAATCAAACATCCTACGTATAGATTATTAATATACAAATTTATATAAAACTATTTGTGTATAATTCAAATTAACATGAATTATTCTCAGCCTTTATCGATAATTCTCAGATATTTATAACACATCATCAACATGGGTTGTTATATCATTTATCATCATGGACGCATTAAAAAAGAGACTTCAGAACTTTCTGAAATCTCTCTTAGCATATAAACATCCTATGTTTATTTAATTTTCAATTAAGATACTGGCCAGCGAATTATTTCATCCTTCCCTTATAACAGCAACTTCATAAGGCTTCAAAGACAGCTCGCCACTGACATCTGTCTGGCTTACAAGATCATAGCCCTTTACATCATTTATTCTCGTATCTTCCTTGCCTGAATTCAGATAGAAGCTATAACTTACTCCATCCTTTACTCTATGATGGTATTCAATACCTTCAGGAAGTATACAAGTCTTAACGCCGTGTTTTTCAAGAAGCTTTTGAACAACTTCAAGTCTTCCGCTTCTAACAGGTCTTGCTGCCACATAATATGCGCTGCCGGCTCCATATTTCTTGCAGGTAAGTGCTGCTGTATCCTTATAGAAATCATCAGTATAGTTTGCAAGAACCTCTGCGTCAGAAACCCTTAGTATTTCTGCGTAGTCGTGAATTTCCAGCACTGACCCATCCGCAAATCTCATTCCGTTCTTATCCGTAGGATAAAGAGTATCTATCTCTTCGCTGATAACCCCAAAGAGCTCACCAAGTCCATCCCCTGGGAATCCTCCAAGATAGCACAAGGTATTATCATCCACATAGCCTGTAAGGTAGGTTGCTACAAGATTACCGCCATCACGCACATACGCCTTCAAAGCATCCGCCATGCCAGGCTTTAACATGTATAGCATTGGAGCAAAAACAATATCATAATCAGAAAATTTTTCTGTAACAGGAATAACATCTGCCTCCACTCCAAGCTGTAAAAGGTCCTTATAGATATCTATACATGTCTTTTCATAGTTCTTGGTTTTGGCAGAAAGCCCCTTCATATCTGCGATGGCCCACCTGTTATCCCAGTCAAATAAAATGGCAACTTTGGACTTTACAACGGATTCTGTAACTTCTTCTATCTTCTTAAGAAGCTCAGATACTTCCATTACTTCTTTGAAAATCCTTGTATCATCCTTACCAAGATGATCCACAACAGCGCCGTGGTACTGTTCAAAAGAGCCTCTTCCCTTCCTCCATTGGAAATACTGTACGCTGTCAGAGCCGCAGGCAACTGCCTGCATACATGCCAGTCTGTGAACCCCAGGACGTTTAAGCTTATTGTATTCCTGCCAGTTAACCAGCCCCGGCGCACTTTCCATCAAAAGAAATGGTCTGTCCTTTTTCATTGAACGCATCATCGAATGACTAAAAGCAGTCTCTGCCATTGTCTCATAAAGGCTTTCGTAATCATTGCCATACCTGGGATAACTATCCCAGGATATGATATCAAGCTCTTTGGCCATGGCATGATAATCCAAAGCTCCATAGAGGCACATAAAATTGGTAGTTACCTTAGCATCAGGAGTTGCCTCTCTTACAGCCTTTATCTCTTCCTTCATAAAGTCTGTGGTGTTAAAGGTCGTGAATCTGTTCCACTCAAGGTTAAGCCCCATAACACTTCTCTCGCCACTGACAAAAGGAGGCTCTATCTGTTCAAAGCTGTTATATCTATGACTCCAAAAACTGGTCCACCATGCGCGGTTCAATGTTTCAATATCACCACCGAACTTGTCTTTAAGATAGCTTCTAAAGCGCTTAGTACAAGCATCACAAAAACAATATCCACCATACTCGTTAGAAATATGAAACATGATAAATCCCGGGTGCCTTCCAAAGGTCTCAGACAGTTTCTTATCCAAAATTCTTATCTTTTCTCTGTAATTAACCGAGCTCATGCAATGATTGTGTCTTACCCCATGGTGATTTCTTATTCCCATTTCATTTACACGCATGGCGTCAGGATATTTGGCATCAAGCCACGCGGGTCTTGCCCCTGATGGAGTTGCCAGAATAAAATAGATGCCATTTTCATACAGGCGGTCAACTATTTCTTTTAGCCAGTCAAATTCAAAGCTCCCCTCTTCCGGTTCGTAAAAAGACCATGAGAACACCCCCAGGGTAACGCAGTTAACACCTGCTTTTTTCATCATGCGAACATCTTCTTCCAAAATATCCGGTCTGTCCAGCCACTGCTCAGGATTGTAATCTCCCCCATGAATAAAGCCATTTATTTTTCTCATTTTATGCCACTCCTCAAATAATCACTTCTCTAAATATATTCAAATTCGTACACCCCTATATAAGGCTCCCCTGTAATTCCCGTCGCCGGTACCTGCAAATGAGTTGATGCGCCGTCCTTTCTTGTCCAAACCAGCGTAGTCCTTACTTCAAGAATCAGCCTGTTTTCCCCTTCCAAGAGTTTTCCTGTCAGATCAATCTTACCGGGGAAACCTGCTATCCATCCAAGTTCCTTATCATTTAAGATTACTTTAACGCAGTCAGAGGCTTCAGGAATATGCAAAACACATTCTTTTTCTAGATTTTCATGCCATGAAAAGTTTCCACAATAGCGATAAGCTCCAGCAAATGTTGGATTGTAAGCTATTCCGTTTAATCCGGGATATTCGCCGGGCTGAAGAATCCTGAAAGGCTCAAAAGAATCTTCTGTCACTCCTTTCGAAAAAAGTTTCCAGCTTATATCAAGTTTTTGTCTATAAGTCATCTTTCTTAAAAGTGGATATTCCTTTTCATTTTTATCTTTATAGAAATCAAAAAATACAGCTTCTCCAGGCTCAAGCTCTACCCTGAAACCTTCTACTGCCATCCCCCAAATTTCTTTTTTTTCATTCCAGGGGTCATAATGTATTACTCTGTTAAAGCCTGCATCCAACGGCTTTATCCTAAAGCTTATCTTCTCATCTACACTTTCATTAAACCACATGGTATGGAGTTTTTCTACATCTTTCATGGCATAGCTTCGAAGATATTTATTTCCTCCGCAAACATCAAACGCCTTCCTTGGAATATTTCTATATAGCTCATGGTAATCAGAAACAACTGTGACATACTTACTGAATTCCTCTGAAACCTCTTCATTATCAATTTTCTTTTCAGGGCAACCTTTTATCTGGATTATCTTAATTCCGGTCATTCCCGCCTTTATAACAAATTCTTCCAGAGCATCATCAATATATGTTCTATGGGGCAAAACCAGTACGCTAAAGCTTACGCCATTAATATCAAAGCCATCCTCTGTAAGATGATTTTCTATTCCATCAGATATAATCTCCATAAGCATATCCTCAGTCACAATGTCATAATCCATCTGGTGTTCCATAAGGTTACGCCCGGGCTTTTGAAAAAGCTCGTACTCTTCTCCGGCCCACTCTGCCTCTGCATGATAGAGAACAGCTGCCTCAGCCACATGAACTCCTCTGCTCAGGAACTTCGCAGCACTATTCATATATCTCATAAGATAGGTAAAGGCGAACCTCCCAATGAAACCTGAACAAAGCCTACCGGTCGACCTGTAGCCTTGTAATATTCTTTTCCAAAGGAAAGATACGGAGATGTTCCGGGAATCCCCCACTCTTCATTGGCAAGTCCCTCAGCATCTGTGCTGTCATTCATGGGGTGAGTTGCCAGATCCCACTTACTTCTGTTTCTGAAGAGATGAACACACAGATGAGGCGCATCGGGACAAAAATCCCTGCTATAGCCTGAAGAATTGGACTGACCCGCTATTATAAAAATATCCCCTACACCCAGGTGCAATACACTATCACCTCTATATAGCCAGGTCACATTTGGAAGTGTGCTCTTAGTCTCAAGGCTTGTATCTATCCTGTAAAGTCCGCCCTCAGGAATAGATAAAGTTGTTTCAAAGGTTCCCTCATACTCAGAAATCCTATCAACCTTCTCCACTTCATGCCATGGAATGACCATATAGTTATCATCTTCTCTGACTACCCTTACAATAGGATGTGCAGACGCAACTCCCACTTCTATTGCATCTTTTATCACCTTAAATTTGCCTGTTAAACAAACTGTAGCCTTCCCATCTTCCTGCTGAAGTATCTGCCAGTCATCAGGTCTTTTTGTCAAAACAATTCCATGCACCGATATACTCCTCCGCTCTATATCACTCTTATGGGTTATATTATAGATTTCCTTCGTAAGCAATTGTATATTCTATTCATAGACCAATATGTAAATTTTTAAGACGCATATAAAATGCCTGTTACACAACAAAATACATTTTATATGCGTCCGTATTAGTGAAGTTCCCTGACCAGGTAGCTATCCTTATGGGAAGTGTTTTCCAGAACACTCCAAGCCCTTGATGAAACCAGTCATATTTTCTGGTACAGATATCCACATCAACAGAGTAAAAGAACTTATCTCTTTTATCGAAGCACTCATTACTCCCGCACTTCTAGTTCAATAAATTGATCTTCCAGATTAGGAGCGCTTGCCTTGATATGGATTTTGCCACATTCATTGCCCGTTCGAATTACGGCAAGGGCCTTGCCGTAATAAGTGGTATGGGTATCAGCAAAGAAGCACTCTCCCATATTCGGCTTCGCAGAACCCAGCGCCAACAGACTGCCTGCTCCGGAAACAGTTACTGTGATAGGAACATCTTCTGTGGACTTGGTAACACCATCTGTTCCCACCAGATCAATATTCACATAGCACAGATCTTGACTGTTGGGACGCAGAGACAGCTTTTCAGGGATGATTTGCAGCTTTGTTTCTTTCCCTGCAGTTGTCATTGACGTGCGAGAGATCTCCTTTCCGTTACTGTCATAGCTAATGGCTGTGATGGTGCCTGGAACATAAACCACCTTGGGATATACAGCCTTATATTCTTTCGTCTTCTTCTTTCCGTAAGACTTGCCGTTCACAAGCAGTTCTGCCATTGCACCACTTGCATAAACGGTAACTTTTGTCTTTTTGCCCTCACACCCATTCCAAGACCAGCTTGCCACAGCATCCGTATTTCTCCACATGGATACAGAGCCGAGTTCTCCTGCGTGGGTCAGAGGTTCAACGCCGATTCCAGGAGTATCCGTAAGTCCCCAAACGAGCCTATTCCACTGAGTTTCCGGTCGGAGCTTTCCACAGATATCAATCACACCACAACCACCAGAAATGATGGGCGAATCCTCGCCGGGATTTTTGAAGCTTTTGTAACGAACTGTACCCAGACCAGATTCACCAAGATAATCCCATCCTGTCCACATATAGTCTCCAATGACATAGGGATACTTCGTTACTAATTTCCAGTTCTTGTAGAGATTTTTGGGAAGTGTTTCAGAACCTACGATCACACGATCGGGGTGGATTTTCCCGTCCATCTCATAGCGGGAGGCAGCATAGTTGTAGCCTCCGATGTCCAGATAAGAGATGGCTACCTCTGTTGCCTTATCTGCGGCAGGCTTCGCAGCAGCACCCTCAATGATGCCGCCCATCTTGTTCATCAGAAGATTGAAGAAAGCGGAGGTTGGCAGGTTGTCCATGGTCTGGCTGCCGTTCTTGTTTTCTTTCCCATGCTTTTTATCGCCGTAGATTCCACCGCCCTTTGCTGCCATGCTGCAGAGCATCATATTGATACCCAACGTGACAGCCTTGTCCGGGTCCAGTTCTCTGGCCAATACGGCCATCTTCCTGCAAAGCTCTTGACCTTCAGGTATGGCAAGTTCGGAAATTTCGTTACCGATAGAGTTCATGATCACACTGGGATGATTGTAATTTTTTATAACCATGGCAGCCAGATCCTGTTCCCACCACTGGCGGAACTCCTGATCTGCATAATCATACGGGTTTTTGTGTACCAGCCAGTTATCGCAAAATTCGTCCATCACATACATACCCAGCTTGTCACAGGCGGTTAACAGCGCTTTCGATGCGGGGTTGTGAGCGCTACGAATAGAGTTGAAACCTGCTTCTTTCAGCAGGCGAACCCGGCGCTCCTCAGCATCTTCGAAGGAACAGGCACCCAAGATGCCGTTATCATGATGAATACAGGCACCCCTTAGAAGCGTTTCCTTGCCATTTACATAGAATCCCTTTACATCCCATTTCAGCGTTCGGAAACCAAACAGGTCTTCTGCCTGATCCACTTCCTTTCCATCCTTCAAAAGATACGCGGTACAGCGGTAGAGTTCGGGATGCTCCGCATCCCAGAGTCGGGGCTGCGGAACACAAAGATGAATGGTGGCCTGCTGGTTTACCACATTTTCGATTGCCTTTGCAACAACTTCGTCATGATCAGTAACAACGACTTTGACCTGATCACCTCCGCTGACTGCTGCCTTGACTGCAACGTATTCATTATCAGCAGTGGAGATCAGCAGCCCATCCGGTAGGAAATGGAAAGCGTTACCTGTATATAAGTTTACATTTCGGTAAATACCGCTTCCGGAATACCAGCGGGAGTTAGGAACCGCGGAATTATCTGCAATTACTTTGATCTGGTTTTCTCCGCCGAAGTGCAGGTGCTCGTCCATGGAGACATAGAAATTGGTGTAACCGTAGGGCCGCTGGGCCGCCAAAACGCCATTGATATAGACCGATGCATTCTTATATACTGCCTCAAATTCGAGGATATGCACATTTTCGTGCTCATTTTCTGGCATGAAGAATGTTTTAGAGTATTCATAAGCACCGCCAGGGAAATATCCGCTGGCTCCAGCAGTGGGTGTATTCCGGTCCCGCTTTTCATACAGCATAGCGTCATGAGGAAGATTTATAGGTTGAGGATCCTCGTCAGAATCGACGCGTTTGAACTGCCAGTTCAGATTAAAATTTGTCTTTTTCATTTGTTAACCTCCTTCAAATACGCAAAAAAGCTTCGCTGTTTGTGCAGTATATAATATCCTCGCGTCCTGCAACTGCTGCAAATAGCCTTTCAAGGCCATCCCAACTTGCGGAACCCTTGCCGTAATCCATTTCATAGGAATGCCCCCACAGATAGAGCAGCAAATCCCGGTCGTCAGCCTCCGCCTCGAGAAACTTTTTGACCAATTTCATTGTATTCCCCATAATCACAGAAGAAGATGGGCGAAAATTCAGAGGGTTCTCGGGATATTCAAAGCCTCCAGAGGGCAAAACAGCTCTGGCATAAAGATAACCCTGTGCCTTCAAGTGCTGTTCCACGGCGGGAGATGTGGAGCCATATGCATAAGCGTGACCAAGAATTTGTTTTCCGGTGAGCCGTTCAAGTATTTCCTTGTCCTGATTCACGGATCTTTGCATCATTGAGTCGTTGACCTTTCCGAGAGGCTCGTGCCGGTACCCGTGAGTAGCGATTTCCATCTGCGCGTACACATCCCGAATCTCATCCTCTGGGATGCGGTTGTGGGGTACATAGGAGAATGGCCAATGGTGCCGGATGCCAGCCTCACAATCCTGAAACGAAAAGGTACCGATGCCTTTTACTTCTCCTTGCAGACCGAACATACCGGAGTTCAGATTAAAAGTTCCCCGTAGGCCATACTTTTTCATGAGCTCCAGTACTTTTTTATCCTGCTCAAGGCCGTCATCAAAGCTTAATGTAAAATATTTCTTTCCCATCACTGTTCCTCGCCAGTCAGGGCTATGAGATCATAGGCCTGTGCCATTTGTTCTCCACCTGCCGCATTAGGGTGCAAATAGTCGCCTTGATGAAGTGCATTCTTTATGCAAGCTGGGTTGTTTTCATCCCGGAGCAACTCATCAGCGTCAAATACATCATCAAACAGATTGCAGGAGCGAATCCATTCGTTGATTCGAATGCGCAATGCTTCCATTTCGGAGGTGTATCCTTTGTCCATGTAACCTGTTCGGGGCGTCAGGGTCTGGGCAATGACGCGAACACCTCGGTTGCGGAGCTGCGTAACAATGCTTGTTGTGGCATCTTTGTACGTTTCAAAGGAAATGATCGACGCTGTTTTCTTTGTGTAATAAGCAACATCGTTTACACCCAATGCAATAATAACAGCATGAAGATTGTCAAAACTGAGCACATCCCGCTCAAAACGAGCGATTCCCTTTTCACCATAGGAACTACCCATGAAACCAGGCACAGTGTAGGTCAGACAATTGCCACCTATTCCGGCATTTAGAAGTGTGTACCTCCCCTCAAAGGCACCCAGAAGCCGCTTATTAAGAGGCTTTACCCAGCGGTTCATGGCGGTTATGCTGTCACCAAAGGCAACGATCACTTTAGAGGATTCTTCTGACTGCACTTCTACCCGGTCCAGGGAGACCACGGCATCATAGAGATTGTATTGTACCTTATAAGACTCTTTCTGGATCTGAGGTAATACTTCATCCATAGTGTGATCACCGGGATAGGCAGCAGCTTCCTCTATTGTCATATTGCTGTCCTGAGCCTTGGAAACATAGTAAAGCCGGATCTCCAGCTCTGCACCGGCAGAAACCGGGATCGCTGTCGGATCTGAATAGGTGTATCCGCCTGTCGGAATAGAAAAAGACGTATTCCCTCCGACGGTTATATCGTATTTCTTTCCATTCAACCAAACTGCCAAAGCGCCAATTTTATATGGTTTCTTTCCATAGATATTTGAAAAACGCATTCTGACCGTCTCTCCCGATATATGAGAGATTACTGTAAAAACAATGGTTTTCTTCTTTCCTTGCAGCATACCCATTGCAAAAGAAGGCGCCGCAGCCTGACTCCAGATTGCTGTCCAATTCATATTTTTCCTCCTTTTATTGTTCAGGATAATGTAAATTGCAGTAATTCCACATTGCCCCTGCCCTTATATCGCAGAAATATCGGACACCTGCCTACGGGACACCCAGCTTTTTGGGATAGTTTTGCAGTATTTAAGTCCGTACCCATATTGTTCCAGTGATGGGAAATTCTGATTTCCCCAACACTCTGACCGTCTTCGCTGCCAAGGATCTCCATAATGCCATCGCCTCCACGAGCGGTAATGGTAATGTGCTTTGTTTCCGTCAGGTCAAAGTACTTATAACCCACGACACAACCTTTTTTGATACCACATATTCTTGCTTTTGGCGCATTAGCTTCGGTATCTACATTTACTTCTCCGTCTGTGGGTTCTTTGGGCTCATAATCGGGGCCGTCCTGTGTAATATAGGGGCCACCCATGGGATTGTGTAGGCCGAAAATACCACTGCTTTTCAGGCAGCAGGCAATGTACGCAGGGTAGGTTCCAATACCGCGCAGCGGACCCTCATTCAGACCACAGCTGGTAGATTCCACCATGGAGATACTGCCATCCTCTTTGATTTCAATTCGTTCTGCCACCGGTTGACGGTTTGTCGTTTCACCTGTTCTGCGATGGTCAAAGATATACCACTGACCCTTTACGCACACCATGCCCCCGTGGCTGTTGCCCATGGGGTAAGCGGCGTTCATCAGCTTCCGGCCATTCAGACCGATATCACTGGAAGAATGGATCGGACCTTTGTGAATGAATCCCTTGTCCGGAAAAAGGCTCATGGCATAGTTCAGACCGGTTATGTCAGTAGCTGGGTAGACGAGGTAATACCACTTTCCGATATGGCGGATGGAAGGCCCTTCCCAATAGTTCGGCCTCTTCGGATTGAAGTCAGCCGGCAAAATAATTGTCGGCTCCCCAATGATCGTCAACATATCGGAGCTTAACTCCATTACAAATAGTCCTTTTATCTCGTGCCCAAAATTACCATTGGATGGCTGTCCACTTCCAGCATAAAGGTAAATCCTGCCGTCATCGTCCACCAACACAGCTGGGTCAAAAAGGAACCAATCCTCAGGATTCGAACCGTATACCCTTCCGTCCGGAAAATGAACGTCTCCCAGGTATTCAAATTTTCCCGCAGGCGTATCACAGACAGCAACAGAAGCGATTGAAGAATTCTGGACCGAATAAAAAAGATAATATTTTCCATCTGTCCCCTGAACCACATCCGGTGCATAGTATAGAAGATTTTTCGTGTTCCACGGCGTTTGGTCTTTCCGAAAAATAATGCCCTCATAACGCCAGTCGGACAGATCGTCTTCCGGAGCCGACCAAGAGACATAATCATTGACACAGTATTCCTTGCTACCAAACCGATCATGACTTCCGTAGATATAAACACGGCCATCAAACAAACGAGGTTCTGCGTCCGGAATATACTCCCAACTGGGCAGATATGGATTGAAGCATTGTCGTTTCACGAAGGATTACCTCCTTTATTACTTAATATATATGTGGTACAATCGAAACACACAGGGGTGATTCACATGGAAAATGTCTTACATTTGTATTTTCAAAACACCGACGAAATCAGGCAACAAGATGGATCCTTTATTGTCAACTTCTTGAGCAATCGGACCGCAGACAGAGATTATTATTCGAAACTATCCGTAGCAACAAGCATCCATACCCAGGAAGAGTATCTTTTCTCAAATTACATGGATCAGAATTCTTTCTGTCTCCACACCCCAGCAGAAAGTGCATTCTTCGCGGAAACTTATCTGCACAAGCACAACTTTTTTGAGCTGATGTACATCATGCGGGGAAGTGCTTCCGTAATGATTGAAGATGAAGAAGTTACCTATACCAAAGGGAATCTATGCTTAATGAACCGCAACACCATGCACCGCGAGACAGATATGTCCGATGCAGACATCCTGTATATCAGTATTGATCCGTCCTTGATCGTCCAATGGCCGAAGGGAGTGGTACAGCCTTTTCAATATAAAAGCATTCTCAACCGATTTTTTACCGAAAATCTATCTGAGCGGACCGGAAGCAAGCGTGACTATGTAGATTTTCGGCTGCTTGGAGAGGATCAGATCCCCAGTATTGCGGAGGAAATCATTGCAGCATATACGAAAAAGCGGATCGGTTATCAATTTGATATCTATTCGTCATTGCTTCGGCTCTTTGCCGCACTGGAAAATCCAGAACTATATAAAGCAACTTATATATCTTTGGGTTATGGTCGGGAGCTGGTCACGTTGGAAAGAACCAAACAAATCATTGAAGAACGCCACGGTGTTATACGTAGGGCAGAACTAGCCAGAGAGGTGAACTATTCCTGCGAATATATTTCTCGAATCATCAAAACCCATACCGGATATACCCTCAAAGCCTATTGCCAGAAAGTACAAATGCAGGAAGCGGCCCGGCTTTTGAAGAGTACCGATTTGCCTGTCAGCAAAATAGCTGCCTCGCTGGGATATGAGAACCGCACACAATTTTACAAAGTATTTCAGACGGAATATCAAATTGTTCCGACTGAATACAGGAAAGCCATTCGTGTGAAAAAGTAAAATGAATCTTTTACAGAGCTAGGAGAATCGGTTTATACTGGTTCTCCTTATTTATAGGATCAATTCTTTCCGTTTTTCTCAAAAAAGGCTTTCATTTCAAGGCAGATCTGGTTTGTTATGGGATATTTCTTGTAGATAATAACGGAGATAACACCAAGAATAGCTGGTACCAATCCCATAATTACGATAAACCAGTCCAGCATGACAGGAATCTGGGAGACATCACCTGCGAAGCGGTTGCCTTCTTCTACAACATAGCCGATGCCCGTTAGAACCATTCCAACAATTGCAGCAGAGAAGGCTGTCTGCAATTTCGTAATGAATCCATCTGTAACTGTCGTCAGTGCGGAACGATCCTTGCCGGTTTTATAAATCCCATAGTCAACAACTTCCATCTGTACAAAACTCTGAGGAACAAAATCCCTCAACCTATATATCTGCAATTTTCAAGGTTCATCTGAGCCTATTTTTTTTGACCCAGTTTTTTCATAGATCATTTGACACTATCATTTCTGTAGAGTTTGTGCTAAATATATAATAAAAAATTAGGAAGTTCTGGACAATGTCAAAAGGTTACCCTGTTTATATAAAGTGTATCAAAATATGCATTTCTGCGTTTTGACAATAGGGTAGCAAGAAAATGTTACATATATTGCTGATATTCGGATAAACGCTATCACGAATCATGCTGTAGGAAAAACACAGAAATACAATGATGGTGGCGTGCAGTACGATGCGCCTCTTTGATCACCAGAGCATTATTTCACCTTGTTTTGCTTGCATAATGATCCTCCTTTTGTACTATTGTGTGGATGTCATTCCAGCCAATTGACGGTACTGCCAAAGGCAGAAACCCACTGCGATCATCACAGCACAAACATCGCTGACGGTATGTGCTGCCGCAATTCCTGTCAGTCCGAAAAAACAGTGCATGCTCATACTGCGCAGCCCAACTTTTCCAGTTCGCCGACTGCAACACGGATGCTATTGTAATCTCGTTCATCTTCGGGAGCAGCCTCATATTTCTTGATTGCCATCCGGATTTTCCGGATGGCATTTTCAATTTCACGGGAGGTTTTCCCTGCCTGCAAAGCAGAATTTCTGTGCCATGCTTTATTGTACCGAATGCAGGAACCAGCATGATCCTTCGTCCCACAAATCAGCAAGGCTGGGCATTTGATTTCGTATTGCAGGTCTCTTTCCATAGCAAGCCATAATCATTCTCCTTTTTCTCTTAACTCGTTTTCCATATAGTTCATCAGAATAGTCATATCAACCAATACACCCTTTCTGTGATAATCCGCGGGTCAATCACTATAACCCCAGTAATGAAATGGAGCCTGATGGAATATTCAATTCTTGAAAACTATGCAGCCAAAACAGGCCACTTACAAGATGAAAATCTTATCTTCAATGTTGTGAATGACTTCCTTCTTTTTCTCCTCTGTGCAGTCGGCGTAGATGTCCAATGTGGTCTGAATATCTTTATGCCCCATGATGGTCTGGATGACCTTCACATTGGTCTCGGTCTCACACAGTCTCGTGCAGAAGGTATGTCTTAAATGATGCGCCGAAATTCTGGGAAGGATCAGAGCATTTCTCCCCTCTTTTCTGGCATTTGCTTTCTCTTCTTCATTATAGTCATCTATAAGAGAATGGATCGCCCTGTTTACTTCTACCGGTAATGTGACTGTACCATTTGAGCTGGCAAAAACAAATCCTGAATAGCCTTCCACCTCCTGCGTACAGAATCCTGTAAGCTGCTGAAGCTGATACTCTTCGAGGAATGCGTCATACACCTGCTGGATCATGGGGACTGTTCTGCATCCTGCCTTGGTCTTGGGAGTGTTAATGTGGAGTGTTCCACCTTCCTCATCCACTCTGCGATGGACCAGGTTGTGGTTTACATCGATGGTACGATTCTCAAAATCAAGATCTTCCCAACGAAGGCCGAGGCACTCGCCTCCCAGCTTTTCAGCTGCCTCATCCATGAAGTTCTGATATGCAAGGATACCGGCGCCCTGAGCCTGATCTTCTACAGTAGCAACAAAGATAGGCTCATCAGCGACAGGGCCAAGGCCAAGAGCCTGTGCCTGCTCAGCACCCATCATATCCGCAAGTACTTCAGACATGCCCTTGATGACCGCAGGTCTTACCTCAGGAGCGATCTCCATGGCGTCATTGTGAAGCTGTTCTGCTGTGATACCGTAGTTATCCAGCATCTTGTTTGTCACAAGAATGGAGCCTCTTCCTGCCTCAACAGTATCAAGGACAAAGCGGTAAACAATCGCCATATCCTCCATATTCTTATGAGGAACAGTCTCAAGAAGCTGAGCATTTCTTTCCGCGGAAACAACCTCCATGGAAAGCTTCGTCTTCATGACGCTATAATCCTGAATCGCATTCTGGTCGAAACCGGGACGATTATCCAGGGCCTCAAGTCTCTCCTGCACGCCCTTGGCGAGTTCTTCTTTGAATGTATCGAAATCCATTCATGCACCTCTTTCTGTAATCGAGCCGTTATCAGTTCCCGGCATGAAAAAGCACCAGTCCCACGAATGCACTCTGCACTCATGAGCTGATGCTCACCTCATACCAATATTCTCTTGGCCAAGAAAAAAACAAGGAAGCATTTGGCTCTTGCCTGCTCCCTTGTCCATCATAATAATATCACGCCTAAAAAAGGTCTTCCATACTCGAGTTATACTCAAACTATACTCAATTTATACTCAATCTATACTCATTTTATACTCGATTTATACTACTGTAATTGCGAGATAACTCTTTATTCCTGTACAGACTCTCCAGTAGATGAAAGAGTTATCTTCTTATAAGCATTAGATTTACTATCATTAGGATGCGGTTCCAATCCTATGATAGTTATTTCTCCTTTATCAGGTCCATAAACCCAGTATATTCTTCCCGCGCCTGGAGTATGGTTTTCAATATATGACTGCCATACCTTCTGTCCATATCTTTTTGTAAGAGGTTCAATATCATGCGTTTCCAACCCTGGGTATGTTGGATCCATAGATATTTGCTTTAGTGTTTTTCCAATTTTCTTGTATAGCTGAGTTTCATTTTTAGTTGCTGTCCCAGCTTGTATCTTTTGTATCAAACCATTCCAGAACGCTTCCATTTCTGGAACTCCCATGCGAATATCAAACATTATCAATCATCGAACTCCGACAGATCAATCTTCTCGGAGACTTTCCCCTCCTTAAGATTTTCCATTGCGGAATCCATCATTTTGAGCGTATTAGCCGACACCTGAAATGGTGCTGTTAACTCTCTTGGCTCAAGTACTATTCTTCCATCATCATATTCCTCAACATGGAAGTACTCAAATATAGTGTTCCTCAAAGTGATTCTCTTTTTGGAATCTATTTTTGCGTCGTATGACTTTAATGCAGTTGCCATAATATCACCTCCGTGGGATTGTGGGATATCCCACCTAAATAGTACACCATTTTCCCACAAAAATCAATATGCAACGAACATTTATCATACGCCCGCAGTACATTTAATTTAAAAGATAATTTTTATATGTTGGAGCAGAATTCAATAATTTCATTCTTTCTCGGTTCAACATCCGTCTTATATTCGACAGACGTCAGTCCCAAGTGGCCCATACACTCTATTTCAAGATGTCCATAGAAGTGTTCTATGCTACTGATGATTCTTTCGCATTCCGGCATGTTCGGACCAGTTCGAAGAGCTATAGCATATCCTTTCTTGCCTGGCTTGATAGTTGCATGCGGTTCATGAGTATTACACCATGGAGTGCATCGATCAATAAATGCTTTGAACTGCCCGGGTATGTCTGCCCAATACGAAGGAGAAACTGATACCACGATGTCTGCTTTATCGTATTCATCCATAATTTTCTGAATATCATGGCTTAACAAATGCTCCTCGCTCATTATTCCTTCTTTCCTGTTCGTATAAAAGTGATCAGTTCCTCCAAATCATCGAAATCATCATAGTCGCCCATAATTCCCTCGCGATGATAAACTATTCCTGCCTTTTCATTCTGCTCAAGGCAGTCCAGAAGTTCGTCTAGACCATATCTTCGCGCAAATTCTGCAAAAGCCCTGGGCTTGATCTTTTCTGCATATAGCCCCTTCCGACATTCCGCTGGCTGACACTCATAACAACCGTTCAGATTCTTATCGATCACACATCTGCGAACCTCACAAAATTCAGCATCCGTACACCAGGAAAGATCCTTAAATCCATCCCGTTTACATCCCTTGCAGGTTACATTCTCAGAGCACAAACAACATGCCAGTCCACAACGAGCAATTCCAAGTTCTCTCTTCATCCAATCCGCTCCTTACTTGTCATATATAAAGCCACAAATGTAATAAATAAGCCTATGCTTTGTTGCCCCATTCCTAAAAAGCCATTTACAAGCGGTGTCTGAGGCAATATCTTAGAAAGCATCAGCGATAATACCATAATGATAAAAGGATTGATTAAGCACATATATCTGTGTGGATATATGCTTCCCCTTAAGCTCGAGACAAAAAACATAATTACCAAACCTGCATATCCAACAGCAGCCAATGCTCCTACAATAATAAAGGTGTTAAAAACCTCCATTGAAAGCACCTGTGCATCTTCAATCCCGCCAGGGCTCAATCTGTTAAAGATATATGCAGTTATAGCAAAAACATTATGATAAAGAGTCCCAACAGATACAAATAAAAATGACGACAGTAAGAACGGTTTTGATAGGTTGTCGCCATTGTTCTTCATTCTAAGATATACCGCATACATTCCGGCAAATATCATGATAAGAGCAACAACACCTAAAAATCCCGCAACAGCAAATCTTGCCGGATCCACTTCTGCCCACTCGTATGAGAAACTAATCCCCACAATCTTATTCCCAAAATTCGGTGTCGGAGTAAAGAATCCCAAAAGATTATCTCCTATAAAACATATGATAGATCCGATTATTGCTATGATATATAGCCCTTTTTCCTTCATCTTAGCCTCTTATCTTCTTGGTATCCATGGAATACATCTGTTAACGTGTTCCTTATACTCCGCATATTCCTTACCATAAAGGTCTAAAAGCCACTTTTCCTCTGTATTCTTCAGTACTATTGTCATAATAAGCCAGTCCACAAGTATCATCGGTACAAGCAGCCAGTTATGCCACATGAAGCTCACTCCGATTATGATAAACCAGCATCCAGTGTACATAGGATTCCTCACCCAGGAATAAATTCCATCAGTTTTTAGCTTGTTCTCAGTGATACTTTCATCCATATCGGATCTGACTGCTCCTATAAACCAGATAGCAATTCCAAGAATGATCAAAAGAGTTCCAGCTATCCGAAACAGATAAAACCAGCCCCCTTCAAGAATTCCAACCTTAAATACATATGACGCCAGAATGATCACAATCGCATTTAAGATTGCAATGCCATAAATAAGATATGGACCCACTCCAAACATTGGGAGTTTCTGACCTTCTTTTACATAATTCTTTAGCTTAAAGTCCATTTCTACCTCACAAATCCTTACTTCTAGATTATATCGCACCCTTCAATCAGAATAACATGCAAAAAAACAGGTTGATAACATACACGCAATCAGCCTGTTTTTACACAAATTTATCTACTTCATAAGTTGTATGCCATGAAATTCCCATTATGTTTAAATCCAAAAGCAGTATATAACTTCACGCCCATATCTGAGGCGGTGATATGAACCGCTCCACATCCGTAGGACCTGGCTTCTTCAACAACTCTGCCAAGCAGTTCTTTTGCTATACCCATCCTTCTATAGTCTGGATCTGTGTACATGCTGGACAATAATCCAAGTCTTCCACTGGGGCAGGTAAAATATGGTGGTTTCTCAACAAAAGACATACCACTGGTTCCAACGATCTTGTCTCCGTCCATAGCAAGCCATGAAACGAATGTACCATCAGCCATATGCCTGTTATAGAAGTCTTTCAATGCTGATCGTAAATCCACATCTTCCGGCACAGTTTTTCCTGAAACCGTATATTCCTCAGTAAGTTGGGCAATCCTCATTACGATAAACGTATCCAGTTCGGCATTAGTCAGCTTTTTGTATTCAATCATCCTTTATATCCCTCAAATTCTTCGTTTATCAGGTCTTCATTTGCAGCCATAGCTTGAAGAGTTATGGTGAGCAGCTTATCAAGATCCCATCCAAGCTGCTGTGCTCCACGCTCAATGACTTCTCTTGAGCATCCGGCAGCAAAACCGATACCTTTGCTATGGGCTTTAGGCGAAGTAAAAAGAATATCTAAGTCTCCCTTGTCTCCATCAACTTTTATGATAACTCCACCAACGGGCTTACCATCGTCCATTATTCGATATGCGTCATGCAATAAACCATTATTGCCTGCTGTACCACCAGCAAACTCTTTTTAAATCCGTATCCAACAAAATATTTTGAGTCTATAGCTTCTTCCGATACTTCTTCTCCCCTGTAAAAAGGTGGACATGGATTCAGCACAGCATTCTTATTTGCTAAAGCTATAATCTTGCTAGTAATCTGATATGGTTTAAAGTCCTCGGCAGCACTTGACGGGATAGAATCCGTGCAAATTATATCTTTTCCCAAAACAGCTTCTTGAAGCTTGCTGTAATAATGAACATCTTCTGTTCGATATTTTTCAGGGCAACACTGGCTCAGTGAAAAATCAAATGCCTTTGATGCCTCTTTCCATGCTCTTCCAATGTTTCCATCTGCTCCAACAAACAGATATTTATCTTGCAGATAATCCGACCGAATCTTAGAAAGAGTGTATAAATCAGACATCATCTCACAGGGATGATTATCGTCAGTCATAGCGTTTATAATAGGAACTTTCAGGGCATCTCTCATCTTTTCTAGAAGATGAATATCTCTATGTCTTACAACTACAACGTCAGCCCAGTTATTCAGGTATCCGCAAACATCAACTATGTTTTCTTTTTTATCGAGTGTTCCTGGATCAAACAGTATTACTTGTCCACCAAGGAGGTAAATACCCTTTTCGAAGGTAACTCTTGTCCGAATACTGGATGCTGGGAAAAACATTACCACAGTCTTTCCCTTCAAGAATCCTTCATATTGTTCAATTGAATCCGCGATTTTGAATAATGCCAATAACTCTTGCTTGGAAAAATCAGTTAATCTGATAAATGATGTCATTTCTGCAGTCCTCTGTTTTCATGTTGCTGGTCTATGAATCACAGAAACATGAGTAATCTTATTTGCCTCGTCAGGATAGTCATCCATATTCATTTCTCGTAAGAAAAGTCTTTTTGTTTCTAATACCATTGACATATATTATTAACAAGCCCTTCTACCCCTGATTCAGTCTGATCAACTCCCGGATTCTGATTAGTCATTACAGCCGCTATTTCTCCGGTACGGTAATTGATCTTCAACACACTTTGTCCGTTTTCTCCCCAACCACGGGATATGACTTCATTCTCTCCGCCCATAAACAGGCCTATCCCAATCCAAGGAAATCTCTCAACCGGTTTTACCATTTCATGAGCAGTTTTGTCCTTCAGTAAAAAACTATTGCCATTACATGCGTTAACAAATTCCCTGGCAATTATCAATAGCTCTTTAGGTGTACTCCACAATCCTGATGCCGCAAGATCAGGAATCTGAGGATACTTTTCAGGAATAGGCAGATTATTTTCATCATACCCGGTAGCCATTACATAATTTTTTTCGTAAAATGCAACATTCTCCTGTGATGCGAAAAATGTTTGTTTTAAACCTAACGGATCAAAAATGTATTCCTTTGCAATATTTTCAAATGGCTTTTCTGTAATCTCTTCAAACAACACCTGGAGAACACAGTAGCCGGCATCTGAATATTCAAATTCTGTCCCAGGCGCTTTTTCAACATGCGCAGGCCGATTATTATAAGATGTTCTTCCTTCTAGAATATCCATCAGACCAATTGCAGGATCAGTTCGCCGGAGCCCATAAAATGCGTCTTCTCCATCTACTATCCCTGCCACATGGCACAGAACCATGCGTATAGATGCATCGCTCTCGATCCCACTGACTGTACAAAGCTTCCAGTGCCTCAGAAAATGATTGACCGGTGCATCAATATCTATTATTTTATTTTCATTAGCCTTCATCACGCACAATGCAGTAATGAACTTAGAAATAGAGCATGCCGGAAATATAGTATTCTCATCCACCGGAATGCTGCATTCTTTGTCAGCAAAGCCTTCACATACTGTTATGATCTTATCCGATGAATTCAGATAAGCACAGCTTATTCCCTGAAATCTTCCCTTTGTACACTCACTTAACTTTAAGCTCATGGCTCCTTAACCGATCACCTTTCTGCTTTCAGTGTATATGTTGCTTCCCAATGATTAAGCACTTCTACTTTTGTAAATCCTGCAGCCATTAGAGCTTCTTTTTCATGCTCCACAGTCAGCGGAGTGTCATAATGATAAAACACTTCATCCGGCAAGTTCTGCTCTTTTCTTAGTCTGATCAGCTCCTGCCTGAAAAACATTTCCTGTTCATCTGTCTCTGCAAAATAATCAGTCAGGATAAAATATCCATCGGGCTTAAGTGCCTGCCAAAGCTTTGCATATAAAGGAATCTTTTCCTCTTTTGAAAAGTGATGTAACGATTCCACAGAAACTGCAGCATCAAATATTCCATCTCCAAAGGGCACATCAAAGTATGAACCGCAGATTGTAGTTATATCTTTATCTGCGAACTTTGCTTTAAGTGAATCAAGCATGGCTTCTGTAAGATCAATTCCGGTAACTTTTGCATTTGGATTTACCAAAAAGAATTCCTCTAATTCAAGTCCTGTTCCGCAACCCAGATCCAGTATTTTGGCATTTTCGATTACAGGCAAAAGAGATGCTGTAAACTTATAAAATAAAGACGCGCCTTCAATGTTGCTCTTCATGTGCTCGTCATACCCGTCAATACGGGAAGTAAAGAAGTCATCCATTTTTTCAAGCATGTTCTTAATTTCTCCCAGTTATTTTTCATAGCTCCTTGGCAAAGGATACATGCCCTTCCAATTCGGTATATAGCAATCCAACTGCTTTTCATCTGACCAGTCATCGTTCCATGGTTCGATGGTAAACACACTTACAAACAGCTTTTTTATCGCTTCTTTTTGCTCAATTCCAATTCGCTTTAGTTCCATTTATAAGCACCTCTCAGCTTATTCGCTGCAAAATTCCCGCCACATCAACTCCCGGATGGGTCAGATACATTCTGCAGATTCTTTCTGCCAGTTCTTCTGAAATTTTCAGTTTCTTAGCGATCTCTTTATGATTTTTGCCTCTGTCAGTTAGATCCATTGCCTTGGAGATTATTTTGTCTATGTCCTTTGGAAGCTTTGAATCTTGATTGGTGCTGTCTATAACTCTTTTCCTAAATTCAAACTCACCCGGGCCTGAGATTTCAAGAATGGCAAAAGACACTTCCTGATCAGGTTTTCTTTTCCCGCAGCAACCGGGATTAAACCAGATTAGTCCATCCTTATCAGCCAAACTGTATTTATGACTATGACCATAAATGATAATTGATATCCCCGCCAAATCATCATTGATCTTCCCTTTGTTGTGGATAACATAGATCTTATTGCCAAGAAATTCTTCTATCGCAGTCTCCGGAAGATTTTCAGCCCACTCTTTGTCCGCATTGCCTCTTACAACTGTTACCGGAGCAATCTCCTTAAGACGGTCAATGACAGACTTATTATCAATGTCTCCGGTGTGAATTATATGATCAACACCTTTAAAGCCATCGATTACTTCCTGCCTTAATAGTCCATGTGTATCTGATAGGATTCCTATAAGCATGGTTCATTCCCTCTACTTAATCATTGCACGCTCTGTGCTTAACTCAAAGTCTCATCCTTCATCAATCTTTCTTAATGTATTACAATAGTTTATCCAGCTCACAAAGAAGTTTTGCTTTCATCTCTTCTAGTTCTTCACTGCTGGGCCTGTTAATGTCAGCATACATTTTTTCACTTGGATAGCACCAGACAGGTCCCTTGCCTTTGTTTCCATAATTATCTATGTCGCCAGTCCTTCTCGGAAACAGATGCCAATGAATATGTGCACCGCCTTCACCATTTCCCAGGCACTCATAATTTATCTTTTCAGCTCCGAAGGCATTTTTCACAGCTTCAGCAACAAGTGTCATCTCATATAAATGCTTTGCTCTTGTTTCCTTGTCCAGATCAAACAATTCAACAACATGGTCTTTATACAAAAATAGTGAATATCCCTTAAAATGCTGAAAATCCCCAATTACCACATAGCCGGTTTCCAGTTCTTTTACAAGAAATGGATTGTCCCCAGCTTTTGTTTCTTTAATTCTTTCGCATATTCCGCACATATACTTACTACTCCTTTACATCAAGTAATTCCTTAGCACGCTCAAGAACAGGTACTTCCCTATTAGCTACCAGTCTGCCTAATCTTGTACTACTGCACTTTCCATATTCTTTCAGTGCTTCATCATAGTGAAGCTTCAGTGTTGAAAGATGAAAATCCTCTATTTCATCCTGTGTCAGGTGTTTATCTCCAAAAGATTTAACCCTGCAAAGATAATAATTATTGATGTTATGTCTGTGAATAAGATTGTAGTAATCGCTTACTACTCCAATTTTACATATCACTTCAACCTCGGCACCCAGTTCCTCTTTAAGTTCTCGTCTGATCGCTGTATCGAGATTCTCACCAGACTCAACGCCACCTCCAGCTGTCTCTATTAGTGTTGCTTTTCCAAAATCATCATCTCTATTTGCTCTAACAAAATAGAAATTATCATTATCATCCACCACTATTGCCCTGGCTATCATTCTGTCGTGGTCAATTGTTGTAAGTGGCCATTCCTTATCTTCCAAATTCAAATGCAGTTCTTCATCATTCATGCTTCCTGTACCTCTTATATATTCTGCTATAAACAAACGGGAGTATAGGCACACAGAGAATGCATCCAACCAGCATTACCATTCCTGCCAGCTTCATGCTTGAAAATGCCAAAAACGTACTAAACCACATAAGCAACGAGAAAACAATCCACATTATTCCGTTAGCTCTGTTATATGCCTTTACATCGACAATCTCATCTTCACCAACTGTCTGGCCTGACCAGAACCACATAGGTTTCTGTCTTCTCCAGGCAAAGATTCCAAGTCCTGTAACGAGTAATATCCGCACAGTACACCGTCTACCTCAAACACATACATCGGTCTATGCTCGCCATCCATGTGCCAGTATAGTCTCTCATCGGTAGTTGCAAATGCAGTAAACCTCGGAGCATTTTCCTCTGTAAAACCATATTCATCAGCAACAGTCTTAAAACTCTTTTTTATAAGACTTAAGATTATTGTCATCAGATAAAAATGTAACATTGCCACTATTCAAATATGTTGACACCTGCGTAAACCCTGCATTTTCAAGTTCCAACTTCAAATCAGACATTCTAATTTTGTTTTTACCGCTAATATTTATGCCACGAAGAAATGCTATATATTTTTTCATTGAGTCCCCCTTAACCATACAAATTAGGATTTTCATCATCTCTACAAAATCGGAAATTCATACTATAATTTATAATACATAAAGTTCCCGTTAT
>CAMVLM010000021.1 GCA_947168335.1 uncultured Butyrivibrio sp.
GGAACAATGAACCCTATTCAGCACGGTGAGGTTTTTGTAACCGATGACGGCACCGAGACCGACCTCGACCTTGGACACTATGAGCGTTTCATCGACGAAAGCCTTGATAAAAACTCAAACGTGACAACAGGTAAGATCTACTGGTCCGTTCTTCACAAGGAACGCCGAGGTGATTACGGCGGACACACCGTTCAGGTTATCCCTCATATTACAAATGAAATAAAAAGCCGCTTCTACAGAAACTTTGAGAACGACGATACACATATCGCCATCATCGAAGTCGGAGGAACCGTCGGCGATATCGAGAGCCAGCCTTTCCTTGAAGCCATCAGACAGTTCCAGCATGATATCGGACACGAAAATGCAATGATCATCCTGGTTTCTCTTATTCCTTATCTCCGCTGCTCACAGGAGATAAAGACAAAGCCCACACAGTCAGCTGTTAAAACCCTTCAGGGTATGGGGCTTCAGCCCGATGTGATCGTGTGCAGAAGTGAAGTTGAACTGGATCAGGATACAAAGGAAAAGATTTCACTTTTCTGCAATGTGCCCAGTAAATGTGTTCTTAACAACCTGGACCTCAAATATTTATATGAGGCTCCCCTTGCAATGGAAAAGGAGCATCTTGCTGAAGTTACCTGCGAGCGCCTGAACCTGAACTGCCCCGAACCGGACCTTGCAGACTGGAAGGCTATGGTTGATACCCTGTATTCACTTAACAGGACTGTAGATATTGCCCTTGTTGGAAAATACACACAGCTCCATGATGCATATATCAGCGTTGTAGAAGCACTTAAGCACGGCGGTATCGCTGCAAAAACAGAAGTCCGTATAAAGTGGATTGATTCAGAGACAATAACTCCCGAGAACGTAGCAGAAGCTCTCGGAGATGTGGATGGCATCCTGGTTCCCGGCGGATTTGGTGACCGCGGTATAGAAGGTATGATCACTTCAATTAAATATGCCCGCGAAAATGACATCCCCTTCCTTGGTCTTTGCCTTGGCATGCAGCTGGCAATCGTAGAGTTTGCAAGAAATGTTGTAGGTCTTACCGATGCTCATTCAATCGAGTTTGCACCTGATACAAAGAATCCGCTGATCGCATTTCTTCCTGATCACAGTGCAGGAGAAGACCTTGGCGGTACCTTAAGACTTGGTTCTTATCCCTGTGTTCTTGAAGAAGGCTCACTTGCCCACAAACTCTATGGCACATGCGAAATAGCAGAAAGACATCGTCACCGCTATGAGGTAAACAACGATTACAGAGAAGCGCTCAAAGAAAACGGCCTTAAGCTCTGCGGACTGTCTCCTGATGGAAGAATCGTCGAGATGATGGAATATCCGGCAAACAAATTCCACATCGCAACTCAGGCTCACCCCGAGCTCAAGTCAAGACCCAACAAGCCCCACCCTCTGTTTGCAGGACTTGTGGCTGCTGCCGTTGAAAGAAAAGAAAAATAATCTAAAAGTTCATACTTTCAATAAAAATCTCGCCAAAGGAATCCTCATTTGCAAGGACTACCTCACGGGACATACTTATGATTTTTGATAGGGCTTCCTCCGCGGTTGTCTGCCTTGCAGCTTCCCCGGCGGAAGCCTTAATGCATCCGGCAAGAGAAGTATTACCTGCACATACACATACTTCCCTGTCATGAAACTCTTCAGGCAGCATCTTCAGTATTCTTATTTTATCCAGATCAAGATGCTCACTGAAGCCACCAGCAAGATATACCCTATTAACATCCCCTGCGTTTATTCCATGTTCATGAAGAAGCGTATCTATTCCGCTTCGTATGGCCGCCTTGGCAAGCTGCACTGCCCTTACATCCTGCTGTGTGAAAAATATCCCGTTTTCTTTATCTACAGGGAAGCCCTTTTCGAAATATTTATCATCAAGAAGTCCGGTTTCATCCATAGCCCCGGATATTGCAAGTTCGGAAACAATTTCAAGAACACCGCTTCCACAGATTCCCACAGGCTTTTCATCCCTGACAGTCTTAACACAGGCAGTTAATTCCTCAACATTTTTTTCTAAAGTCACATGTTCAATGGCACCTGCTACTCCTGCCATTCCACAGGATATTCCGCCGCCCTCAAATACAGGCCCGGCTGCAGTTGATGCCACAGTGATCCTGCCCGGACCAGCTATGGCCATCTCACCGTTTGTACCCAGATCGATGAGCATAACGGTCTGACCCTCCTGTACTTTGTCAAAGCCAAGATCATACATGCCTGCCACTATATCTGCCCCCACAAAGGCAGAAATTCCGGGAAGTATATGAAGTCTGGCCTGCAAAAGTCTGTCAACGCCCATAAATACGTCTGAATAATTAAGCACAGGAAAAGATAACTTCACCGGTTTATAGGGGGCCTTACCCAGGCCCGCACAGGAATATCCCATAAGAAGATGAAGCATTGTGGTATTCCCTGCGATCACTACATCTTCCACAACATCATTTTCAGATACTGAGCCAAGAAGATTTTCAAATATCTCCTCTATATCTTTTGTAACTATTCTTTGAAGCTCCTCACCATGCCCTTCATCCGCAGCCTTAATTCTGCTGATAACATCTGCACCGTAAGACCTCTGGTGGTTTATCACGGTACTTTTATTCAGGATTATCTTTTCTGAACTGTGAAGATCCCATTCGGAAAACTCCTCATCAGAGCAAAATAAAGCCCCTGCGATTGTTGTAGTTCCAAGGTCCACAGCTATTTTTAATCTTCTGCCGGGAGTCCTGTTACTCCGCAAAGAAACAGCCGGATTTCTATCCCCCGCCTGATATCTTCCGCTTCCGAATATCTCAACCTCGCAGTCAGTTTTTATAACTGCTCTGCAGGCAAGTCTGTAGCCATCCAAAAGCTCTTCATCACTGAAAAACCTTCTGTCGGCATCAGTGGGATCCGGCGCTCCGCTAACAAATCTCACCCTGCACTTTCCGCACCTGCCCATGCCACCACAGGACGCATCGATATAAACATCTCCTCTGCCAAGCGCAGCAGAAAGAAGCGTTCCGGCAATAACCGTTCCGGTATATAATTCTCTGCCTGTTTCAGCATCCTTAGCGAAAAGCTGCATCTGAAATCCCACCTCCGTAAACAAATATCTGTCTATTGTCATATTATAATTGTTTCACAGCATTAATTGAATTAAAACTCCGTAATTTACTCATAATTGTGAAATAATATTTCTTTTATTATGGTATAATTCTTAAGGAACAAATTTGAGGAGTTCAGGCAGTTTTCAATTCTGCTTTTCTTCAAAAATAATGAAAGAAAGTTTTAAGGAGGATCATTAATTATGGGTATTATCCAAGCCGGAATTGGCGCAGCTTCAAGTGTTCTTTCAGATTCCTGGAGAGACTATTTCTACTGTGACGCCATTCCCACAGACACTCTTGCTGTTAAGGGCCAGCGCCGTACAGGCAAGACCAGTTCCAACAAAGGCAATGACAACATCATTTCAAACGGTTCAATCATCGCTGTTGCTGACGGCCAGTGCATGATCATCGTTGATCAGGGTAAAGTTACTGAAGTTTGTGCAGAACCCGGTGAGTTTGTATATGACACCAGCACAGAGCCTTCTCTTTTCTACGGAAGCCTTTCTGACAACATCAAGGAGACATTCAAGAAATTCGGTAAAAGAGTTGGTTTTGGCGGCGATACCGCTAATGATCAGCGTGTATACTACATCAACACCAAGGACATAATCGGAAACAAGTACGGCACAGCTAATCCTGTACCTTTCCGCGTTGTTGACAAGAACATCGGTCTTGACGTTGATATCTCCATCCGTTGCCACGGTGAGTACAGCTACAAGATAATCGACCCTATTCTTTTCTATACAAATCTCACAGGTAATTTTACCGGCGAGTACAAGAGAGAGCAGATTGATTCACAGCTTAAGAGTGAGCTTCTTACAGCACTTCAGCCTGCATTTGCAAAGATTTCAGAGGCAGGAGTACGCTACAGCGCACTTCCCGGCCACACAACCGAGATCGCAGATGCTCTCAACGAAGTTCTTTCTTCCAAGTGGGGACAGACATACGGTATCAAGATTTCTACCTTTGGTATCAATTCCGTAAATGCTTCTGAAGAAGATGAGAAGATGATCAAAGAGCTTCAGAAGAATGCAGTTTACACAAATCCCAACATGGCTGCTGCCACACTTGTTGGTGCTCAGGCACAGGCTATGCAGGATGCTGCAAAGAACACTGCTACCGGCCCTATGATGGCATTCGCCGGAATGAACATGGCTCAGCAGGCTGGCGGCGCAAACGCTGCAAACCTCTTTGCAATGGGACAGCAGGCACAGGCTCAGCCTCAGGCAGCTCCTCAGATGCAGCCTCAGAACGCAGCAGGCTGGACATGCTCCTGTGGCACAACCAATAACGGTAACTTCTGCTCCAACTGTGGTCAGCCCAAGCCCAGCGCTGAATGGACATGCTCCTGCGGACAGGTTAACACAGGTAATTTCTGCTCTAACTGCGGATCACCCAGACACTGATAAATAATTTTAAAAATTCAACCCCCATCAGGAGGTCTTTAAGGCTTCCTGATGAGAGAAGAGGAAATATATGGGATTAACCGAGTATGAATGCCCTGCCTGCGGTGGGGCGATGGAATTCAGCACGCAATCTCAGATGCTCTCCTGCCCTTTTTGCGACACCAAAATAAAGGTTTCGGATTATAAGGCTCCCAGAAAAGAAGAACAGGATAAAGATGCCAAAGCTGACAGCAATGAATGGAACGCTGAAGAACTCAACGGAATGGTGGTATATTCCTGCCAGTCCTGCGGTGGTGAGATCATTGCTTCAGAGAACGAAGGATCTCTCACCTGTCCTTTTTGCAGTAACAACGTTGTTGTTAAGGAGAAATTCTCCGGGGATCTGCGTCCCGACTATGTCATTCCATTTAAACATGACAAAAAAGCTGCCATGAACGCATACTCCAACTATGTAAAAGGAAAACTCCTTTTACCCGGAGTATTTTATGAGCAGAATCATATAGACAAAATCCGCGGAATATACATTCCCTACTGGCTTTACGATGCAACAATAGATGCTAATTACAATTTTGATGCAACGAAAATCAGAACCTGGAGCGACGGCAATTACAACTACACTGAGACAAAGCATTACGATGTAATAAGAGAAGGAACCGAATCATTCAGCAACGTTCCTCACGACGCTTCAAAGGAAATGCCCGATGATCTTATGGAATCCATCGAGCCCTACGACTTTAAAGAGGCTGTTCCTTTCAACAGCGGATATCTCGCAGGCTTCCTTGCCAACAGATATGATGTGGCATTCAAGGATACAGAAAAGCATGTGGTAGATAGAATGAAAAACTCCGTTGAAAGCGAGATTCAGTCTACTGTAAGCAAATACACAACTTCCAGAATAAGGACTTCAAATCAGAATGTTAAGGAACTGACCCACAAATATGCACTCTATCCTGTGTGGCTTTTAAATACCACCTTCAAAGGCAAAAGCTATCTCTTTGCCATGAACGGACAAAGCGGGAAATTTGTCGGAAACCTTCCTGCCAGCGTACCCAAATCGCTTGTTCTGTTTTTCACATCAGGAACGGCATTCACGCTCCTGTCTATTCTGGTATGGTTTCTATTTTTGAGGTGATAATGATGCCTGTTAAAAACAATAAAAATTACGATAAGAAAAGTTTAATAGGCTTTATTATCCCGCTTTTTGTCATCTGTCTGCTGGCATTTTCAAAGTTGTCAGTTCTGGCGGACGGCGAAGGAATGGTAGAGCCTGTTTATGCAAATGACGGAAGCTTATATCCCGTGGTGGATACCGCAGACCTTCTGACTGATGAACAGGAAGAAGATCTTGCTTCCCGCATCTATGAAATCAGAGAAAAATACAGTTCAGATATTGTTATTCTGACTATAGATTCTCTTGGCCGCAGAAGCCCCATGGAATACGCCGATGATTTTTACGATTATAACAACTACGGTATCGGCGATGATCACGACGGAATCATCCTTCTTTTATCCATGGAAAACAGAGATTACTGGTTTGGAACAACAGGATCCGCAATAAGTATATACTCTGACGATGATCAGAGTGACATAATCGACGCATGCAGAAGCTATCTTTCATCCAATGATTACTATAATGCTTTTCGTGTATTCATAAGCGAGTGCGAACAGGAGCTTGATGACGATTATCAGTCACATATTTTTACACCGGGAAAATTCGTTGTCTGCCTGATAATCGGTCTGGTACTTGCTTTCATCGTACTGCTGATTTTCCTGGCACAGTTACAGACTGTTGAGCCGGCAAGCGGCGCTTCCAACTACTCTGTTGGCAAAATCAACCTGAGAAGAAAAGAGGACAGATTCCTGAGAAGCACCATAAGCAAAACCAAGATTGAAAAAGAAAGTTCAGGTTCTTCCACTCACACCGGTTCTTCCGGTACTTCCCATGGTGGAAGCGGTGGTCACTTCTGATCTTTCGCAAGTTTATAGTTTATAATTTTAATAAAGAAATAACCATTTTTTTATAAAGGTACAAATAAAAATTGCTATACTAGTTTAAGGAGAATGCCATGAGATTACGCGATTATCTAAAGTTTAATGTATGGCTGCTTCCTATAGCGATTTTACTTGTACCTTTTTTACTTATTGTTTTTGGAAGCACATACTTTTCAGAACCAAGTAAGTATTATATGACCCAGTTAGATCATAACTGGTCTGTTAGTAATGGCGCCAATTCTTATTCTAATGTAGATCTTGCAGACTTTAATCTGGGCTCAACATCAGTGGGAGACACCGTAACAATCTCCACAACCCTCCCTGACATATCCGTTCCATCAGCCTGTGTCATGTTCAGAAGTCTTCTCTCAACAGTGACTGTTAAAATTGACGGTCATGAAGTCTATAACTATGGCCAAAAATATCAGGATATGGGCAAGCTCACTCCAAAGCACTACAACTATGTATCCATAAAGGACCGGGATCTTGGCAAAACCATTGAAATAACCTTCCATATCACGGAAGATAATGCGTTTTCCGGCATATCCACCATTTATTACGGCAATATTCATGATGTAAACCGAAACCACCTGCAAAACAAGAGACTTGATCTGTTCATAGGAATTTTCCTGTGTTTGTTTGCATTTATACTTCTTACCCTTTCATCATACCTTTACATGTATCATGGTAAGGATGTATCTCTTTTATTCAGTTCAGTAATTGCCTTTGTACTGGGGGCATATAACCTGTCCTTTAACGATATCTTCAATTTCCTGTCCGACAATGACTACAACTTCACGATGCTGGAATACATCTCTCTGTATTCTGTTCCCTTTGCGATCATTGCATTTCTTATCACGTCGCATCCGGAGCTTAATTCCACAATTGCGAAAATTGTCCTTGCAATAGATACGCTATTCCCGCTTACTACTTTGATACTTCATCATCTGAATATTATTCATATAAATAATTTTGTTATAACGCTCCACATCATTTCCATTGCGGAAGCCATTGTTTTTCTTCCCCAAATGATACTGAACATACACCGGCACTATAAGGAATCCAAGGATACCCTGGAGTACGTAGGAACAACCTCTGACAGCGTTCTCCTTCTTGGATTGCTGGTTTTCATAGCCTGCTGCGTTGTAGACATAATAAAATACAACTTCCTTAAGCTGTTCGGAGGCGGTGGTGAAGCATATTCAAATATCGGTTTTATGACAATCGGCGCACTTTTCCTTGTTCTGTGCCTATTTGTATTCTACTTCTATCACAGTATCGAGCACACGAACGCAGCCTATGTTAAAGAGCATCTTGAAGGTCTGGCATATACCGATGCCCTTACCGGACTTATGAACCGCGCAAAATGTATGCAGTATATGGCATCTCTCCACGGAAAATTTGCGGTAATAAGTCTTGATATGGATAACCTTAAACCCGTAAACGACACCCTTGGTCATATTGAGGGTGATTATATGCTGCGTGCATTTGCAGATATCATGAAACAGGCATTTGTCGGCGCAAACCTCATAGGAAGAACCGGCGGTGATGAATTCCTTGTTATTATTGAACAGCCTGATTCAGGTATATGTGAAAAGATGATAGATGATCTTGAAAAACGCATGGATATGTTCAATAAATCTCAAAACAGCATCAGTCTGTCGGCATCCTGCGGTTTTGCCTACAGTAAAGAAGTATTGTCCGGTTCTGTTCAGGATGTATTTATTCTTGCAGATAAAAGGATGTACATAATAAAAGAAAAACATCACGCAGAACAGTTGAATAAAATAGTATCAGATATTCTCACCGGCACATCTGCTGCAAACGGAGGTGCCAGTCATGAATAAAAAAGCATTAAATTTCCTGTCAATTGCATTCCTAACTCTTGTGATGCTTGTGGTTGTATGTCATTACACATTCAGGCCCAGCGGACTGTCAAGAATAAGACTCCTTGATTCGGGATGGACTGTGGTAACAAAAGATACCGTCTATACTGATGTTTCCTTATCTCAAATCATAGATAAGAATAAAGTAAAAAATCCCAAGGGAAATATTGTCTCCATGAAAAAGACACTTATGCATGGAAAAGATATACTTTTCCCCACATTGATGTTCCTTTCAAAGTACAGTGCATTTGAGATTTATCAGGATGGGGAACTCATTTATTCAGATTCTCTGGATAAATTCAGAAGTGGCGATTTCATAGGAACAAAATACAATTTCATTACACTTAACGGCTTTATGGATTCCAGTGAGCTGGAACTGAAAATGTATATAAACGAGGATAATACCTACTCCTACGAGGTTCCGGTCTTCGGTAATTACAATGATGTTATACGGTACTTCATTTTTACCAACCTGTTTCCGCTAAGTTCAGGAGCTTTCCTGATCATTTTCGGAGTAGCATTCTTTATTATTTCATTGATGTTTTATAAGACACTTCCGGATATTCTGTCACAGCTGTTTTCATCACTTCTGCTGATTGATCTGGGTATCTGGATACTTTGCTACTTCAATCTGTGCGAATTATTTATGAATACCCGGGGGCATACCACTGAAATTGAGTATTTCTCCTTATATATGATGGTGCCATTGGTTTATTTACTTATTGGCTGCATTCAGAAACACTATCTGGACTGGATCTTTATGATTACATCAACAACATGTGCTGTAATCTGCTTATTCCTGTTCCTTATGCATACAACCGGAATAGCACATGTAAATCTTACCCTTGGTTATTATCAGTCCATCGCATTCATCACTCTGCTGTTCCTGGCTGTTACTATAGGCCGTGATATTGTTCAGAATAAGCTCCTGCCCTCTGAAAAGATTCAGCTGATCGGACTTGAAATCCTGGCAATATCATTTTTGATAAATGTTGCCTTTTATTATCTTGAATTATTTGGAATTGTTCCGCTTAACACTATGACAAAAAGATCAATTCCCATGGGAGCTCTTGCATTTGTTTTTTCAACAATGCTGAACTACTTCACGTATATATCGGAATCTTACGCAAGGCGAAAGGAATATGCATCACTTGCGCATCTGGCATATGCAGACGGTCTTACGGATCTTCCCAACAGATCAAGATATGAAAAATACATGAGTGATCTTGATAAAAGGAAAGCAGACTATTGCATTATAAGCCTTGATCTTAATGGTCTTAAGGAAATAAATGATAATTCAGGACATGCAAATGGCGACAAGTACCTTCAGGAATTTGCAACCGTACTCCAGCAATGTTTTGCAGACAAGGCTTTTATTGCCAGAATCGGCGGCGATGAATTTGTCGCAATCCTGACCAGAGAATACTGGGAGGAGGTCGATACACTTATTACAAGGCTGCAGGACGCCCTGGAAGTAAAGAATGTCCTTTATCCCGAATACAGGAGAAGCGTAGCCACAGGATATGCCATGAGCACCGAACTTGAAGATGCTGACTCACACGCTATTTATCTTCTTGCAGACAAGCGAATGTACCAGAAAAAGAAAAAGATGCATGAAAAAATGGGCATGAAGCCCAGAGTCTAAACAGAAAAACAGCCATTAGCTTTCTCCACAAAGATTTCGCTAATGGCTGATTTTTATTTCTTTAACAGTTCTTCCAATTTTGTCTGTGCATCAGAAAGTCCCTGATCCATGGACTTTTCCTTGTTTATCACTGCTCCCATCTCTGTTCCGAGAATCTTATAGAAATCCGGCCACTCTTCCATGACAGGTCTGTACACTCCGCTTTCCAAAGCATCCAGAACTGCTTCAAAAGGAGGATTCTTCTTAACAACTTCAGGGTCCGACAGTGAAGAATACCTGCAGGGAACCCCTCCGAATTCTATTGTTCCCTTCTGAACCTCAGGATCCATCAGATACTTAAGGAGTTTAACTGATAAATCCTTATTACCTGAATTCTCAGGGATTCCTATAGTCCATATTCCATAAACGTTTGCATTATAGGCCGCTGCATCATCAGTAGCTTTTCCGGTAAGTGCTATATAGTCAGAGGATGATCTTGCTGTTGGGGTATACCATCCCGGCCATCCTATAGCCATTGCTGCTGCACCGTTTGCAACTGCAATTATCAGATTGTCACGATGCTCAGCTTTTCCCGTGGAGATAAGATCCAGGTAGAATTTAAACGCCTCCCTGAACTGCGGAGTATCAACAGTGGGGTTATTATTCTCATCAACAACCCAGCCGCCAAAAGAGGCCAGTATAGGCAGGAAATCGACAACATAATTATTCTCGGAATCGCCTCTGTACATAAATCCCAGGTTGCCGCTCTTTTTAACAATATCACAGACTTTTTTTATTTCTTCGAGAGAATGAAGGTCATCCCCCGAAAAACCAGCATTCTCAACAACTTTTTTATTATACAGAAGAACAGTCACATTTCCGTAGTACGGAGCAAGATACACGTTCTCATCTTTGTAACATATGATGGTCGTGGCTTTAATAATGTCATCATCAAGTTCATAGCCTGTATCGGACAGGTTCATGAGCATGCCCTTGGCTGTAAATTCAGCCATCCACGAACCGTCAACCATGCACAGGTCATACTCACCCTCCGCTTTCTGCGCATTCTCCACCAGACCGTTATGAAGTTCTTCCTCTCCAAGCTCGACAATATCGCAGATTACTTTATTTTCTTCTTCAAAAGGCACAAGGCATGATTCTATGGCATCCACATATATTCCCGACCTCAGAGCCAGTTTCAGATGAGGTGCAGTATCGGGATCCACAGTGAGTTTCTGCCGGCTATTCGATTTTCCACAGGCAATCAGTGAAACAGTCATTGCCAGAATCAATATGACCGCACTGATCTTTTTTAATCTCGCCCTCATTGCCTTTCCTTTCATATTATTATCTGATCATTCTGTAGTGGACCGCCTCTTCCATGTCCTTTCTCACATCATCCAGACAGGCATCCACTCTGTTTTTGGGGATACTGCAAAAAATATTAACAAGTCTTTCATCAAGTTGTGTACCGGAAACTCTTTTTATCTCCGATACGGCCTCTGCATAGGGAAGCGTCGCCCTGTAGGCCCTGTCCATCGTAATCGCTGAATATGTATCAGCTATGGCAATAATCCTGGATCCCAAGGGTATCTGATTGCCTGTAAGCTGATGATATCCGCCACCATCTATCCTCTCATGATGATACAGAATATACTCATTTATTCTTTCAAATCCCGGAATATCCTTCAGGATACGGACGCTCATTTCAGGATGTCTTTTAACAATGTCCCATTCATTATCGCCAAGCTTACCGGATTTTTCCAAAATATCATTTGGAATCTGCAGCTTACCTATATCTATCAGAAGAGAGGCATAATAAAGGTCACTCCTTCTGATAAAAAAGCGGTCTGACAGTGGTAAAAAGTTATACAGCGCCATACTGAGGTTATGTACGTGAAGGGAATGTCCGTCAAGGCTTGGATTATCCACTTCAATTATACCCACAAGAATCTCAAGAAGACGTCCTGTCCTGCATTTAATTTTATATGTTTTATAACACTGGTATATTCCAACAACTGCAAATATCACAAGCAAAAGGATAAGCAGATTGAAAATACCACTATCCACTAAAATCATGAATTCGCCTCCCTGGCATCCTTGAATCTAATCTGATTTTTGCCTGCTCTCTTTGCTTCATAGAGCGCTTCGTCAGCCCTCTTATATGCAACATCAATATCCTTGTCATCCGCGGTAATTTCAGTCACACCAAAAGATGCATGGATACCGTTAAGCCCACCCATCTTTACATTGTTTAATGCATCCAGCATCTTCTGCAGAACTTCAATGACTTCATCTCTTCCGGATTTTCCGCGAAGAAATACTATGAACTCGTCACCGCCAAGTCTTCCGGGAAAGCTTCCCTTCTCAGAAAGAACTCTTTCCTGAAAAGCCCACTTCTCGGTCATATCTATATTAAGTGTATCAATTATCGTAAGTCCTGCGGTCTGTATTGCCTTATCACCCATCTGATGTCCCAGCTTGTCATTTATCTGCTTAAATTCATCCAGATCAAGGAGACAGATGGCCATATACTCATCATGAGGCTTATCCACTATATTTCCAGCCAGTGAGAAGAATCTGCCCCTGTTAAGAAGCGATGTGAGTGCATCAAAGCTGGATTTTATCTCAAGCTCTCTCTGAATCTGAATATTTTTCTGGAATGTCACAAACTGCTGCATTCTGTTTCGCTGCATTGCGAAGTGGAGAATGATAGCAAGGCTGAAGAATATTATTACATTGTAAAGATCCTGAACCGCAATGTTTAAGGGTTTAACAGTATAAGACGACAAAATAAACACTGCAACACAGGTAGTGATCATGACCATCATGTACATCATCGTAGTAATGAGGGAAAAAGAGACAACTACGATCATAACAAGAAAAGCTGTGGCAGCCATATAGGGCTGATCAACCGACACTTTCGTACAATAACTCATCCAGACCAATACATTCCAGATAATATAAAGTCTTAAAAGAATCAGATTACTATTATGTTCTAATACCTTTGAAAAAACAAATGAAAAAGCCGCTAATACAGCATAGAAAAAATAGACCTGAACCGGACTCTGATTCACGCTGAAAAGACCTAAAAAAGAAAAGATAATGCAGGATAGATTAACAACCAGAAACCATATATTCAAAATAAATATATGCCTCTTGTTGTTATCATCTATAAAGTCCCTGCATTCATCATAGGTTACTTTATCATAACCATAATAATTCAGACTTTGGGCAACCATAACAACCCCTCAAATAAAAATACGATGCCATAAGTTTCAGCATTTCTCATATTTTTAGTGTATCAGACAAATCTAATAATTTTATAAAGATAATCTGATATTAAAATGAGTTTTGCCCAATTATTCTGTCCTGATTACTTTCCGAGTCTGTCCCTGAACTTCCTGGGGATACCCGTTATCATGCGACCTGTTTTGTAAGAAACAGAATTCTCCATATCTTCATAGGCGCTCTGTAATCTGTTATAACGTCTCTTCCACATCTGCATCTCTTTTTCAAGAAGCTCATAGCTGTGGCCCAGCTCCCCCAGATCAAACTCTCTGTCTTCGATCTCATCATAAGCACCTTTGAGAGTATCCATTCTGTAAGTCTTACTGCTCTTTTTCATCACATCTTCGATGGCATCAGGTAACTGCTCATCATAGAAGAACCAGTATGGTCTGTTTGATATTCCGAGCTTATTAAACCACTCGTTTTTAGCAAGTCCAAAGTTCATATTGTAACTGTCAGCTTCAAGATTTGAAAGGTCTTCAAGAAGCTTTCTTGCTGCATAGTTTGTGAAGTCTCTCTCGTATGAATCATATTCTCCTGATTTTTTCAGCATCTCCATCATGGAGAAAAGCTTTCTGAAATCACTCTCTATCACTGCATCAGGATTTTTTCTCACAATGTGCTCATACACTCTGTTTTTACTGTACATAATCCTGTCTGCGTCTATAAGTGCACGCAAAAATACGCAGTTATATGCAGCATTGCCATATGCCTCAAAGGTCTTCTTTATTTCATCCCTGAGAAGTTCTGATCTGAATATCTTATTTCTGTAATCGGGAGAAATGAGTTTAAACAGATCACGTCTGACTTCATTGGCTTTAAACACCTTTTTAACAGGCATAAGAGCGCAATCCTCGTCATGATATCTCTCCTGATTAACGTCCCTTTTCTGGCATGATAAATCTGACCAGTAGGTAACTATATCAGCCCTGTCTGCAGTTGCAACCTCATACAGCGGTCTGAACATTATGGATTCATATAGGTTGTCTGCATCAAGGAAAACAACGTATTCTCCCTTTGCGGCATCAAAACCTTTTATGAATAGTTCTTCCCTGCCTGCATCAATTCCCTGAACAAGAGTAACATTGTCATAGTCAGCTGCAAATTTCTTTAAAATCTCAACACTTCCGTCATCGGAATTGCCGTCTGAAAGAATCACTTCCATGGTCATCTCATCCCTGGACAGGATCTGATTCAAAAGGTTCTCTATTTCTGCTTTATTGTTGTGAGTAGCTATTACAGCAGAAACTCGGATTTTCTCATGATAATGCTCAGGAGATTCAATTATCTCGCGCAGCTGCTTAAATTTACCTTCACCGATAACATCTGCCGTAACCTCATTGTTATTTACAAGAGGCTCAAATACCTCCTTCATATGATAGAGGTAATCCACCTTCTGGGTTCTGTCGATTCTTCTGTATGTCATCTCAAAATTCTCATGCTTTTTCCTGTAAAAGACATTTTTGAATTTTGCAAATCTATCAGTATCTTTTCTTAACCATTCCTCAATGAAGTTGTACTCATTGGTCATGGCATAGAATTTTCCCTTGCTGTAAACAGACGAGTTAGGATTATCTCTTCTGTTCATATAATATGAGTTTGCTGTAAACCATACTCTCTTTGCACAGACAAAATTCTGGAACCAGAAGCCGTTATCCTGATAGGATGCTCCGGGGGTAAGATTATGTCTTATGCCATTTTTATTAAGGAATTCTCTGTTATAAATTCCGCTCCAGGTCTGAATCGGGAATGTAAATGTCTTAAAATCATCACTGGTGCATACTACTTTTCCGTAATAGCTTCTTTCACGAACTATCTTGCCATTTGCTGTTGCAAGCTTTCCATTCGGATCAACACTGAATCTCTCATAATCAGCCCTGACTATGTCAACCTCGTTTGATACCGCAAGCTCGTACAGATCTGAATACATATTCAGCTTTACAAAATCATCAGGCTCAAGAATTCCTACATACTCACCCTTAGCCTTATCAAGACCCATATTCATGGTGTGTCCGTAGCCGGAATTATCTTTATCAATGATGACAATTCTCTTATCCAGGCTCTGATACTGTTTCATTATATCCATTGAGGAATCTTTAGAACCATCGTTGACACAGATGATCTCGATATCACCAAGTGTCTGATTGCACAGACTCTCAAGGGCAAGATTTAAATAATCCTCCTGGTTGTAAATAGGCACAACCACTGATACCTTTGGCTTTGAAACCTTCTTGTCACAGAATCTGACCTCAGATTTCTTTACAGCAAAAAGATCCTGCCATGTAGAAAAGCTCTTATATTTCTGAAAATCCTTCTCCTTGCCGCCATCCTTTATATAATTCTGCTTCTCATACAGATATTCAAGCTTTCTGCTATAGTCAGAAAGACAAGCGTAAGGATGCTCATCATAAAGATCATTTGCCATTCCAAACAGAGTTTCATCAAATCCCTGCTCGCCTGCGATATCCTCAAAAAGCTTAAGAACTTCTGAAAACTCATGCTGAAGGACATTATCTACAGCATCTCTGCCAACCTGCTTATCTTCCAAGGTTCTGATAATAGCCTTTACAGAGTTTACTTTACTAAGATACAGCTGCTTCTTGTTATCAGGACTCTGCTCTTTTCTCTCCACCACACGGTCAAGGCAGACCATCATCCTGGTGTCTGCGGCAGCAAAGCCATAAAAGAATGACTCATCCACATCAGTGTAATCTTCTGAAAAACTTATACCGTTTTTATCAAGGGTTTCTTTTTTATATACAGCAGAAACAGGATTTTTAGAAATCCCGTAGATTGCAGGATTTCCATCCAGTGTAAGAAGTCTGTGAACATAACCTGCACCGGAAGTCTCGAAGAGAAATTTGTTCACAATATACAGCTTGTTGCCGGAATTTTTGTAAAACACGGTAAATCCCATGTAATCCAGCTGATATTTCCTTGCTTTGGCGATAACCGGTGAATATCCATACTCGTAAATGATATCTCCGGCCTTAATAAAATGAACGTATTCACCAGTAGCAGCTTTAAGTCCGGCATTATATGCCTTACCTCTGCTTCCGGAATTCTCACTTAATACAGTAATCCTTCCGTCCTTTTGTGCAGCATCCTTAAGGGACTTATATTCAGCATCATCCCTTAAAACGCAGATTATTTCCACGTCGCAGTTTTCCTGACGGCAAATGGATTTTACCGTGCTTAATGCACCTTCCTCATCCTTATATACATCAACAATTACAGATATATCCTTCATTTTTCTGTCCTTAAAGCTTTTCGTATACTTTCATTATCTCATCAGCATTTTTACTTGCCGTGAAGTTTTCCATGGCATATTTCTGCCCGTCTTTTGCTATTCCAATGTACTTATCGTAATCCTCTATAACGCTTCTCATCTTAAGATGCAGATCATTGGAATTTTCGCTCTTATAAAGTACTCCGGCATCACCGTTATCAAGTACCTCGGGAGTCGCACCGGAATCAGCTCCGATCACGATACAGCCTGCCATCATGGCTTCAACAGTAACTCTTCCAAAAGGTTCGGATATTGAGCTCATGATATACGCATCACTCTTTTTATAAAACAGCGCAACATCTGATCTGTCCCCGTAAAAGGTAACATTTTCTGAAAGACCTTTTTTATTGACCATATCCTCAAGGACAGTTCTCTTCTCGCCACTTCCGATAAAGGAGATATGGAAATTGTTTATGCCCTCTTCTTTCAGCATACCTGCAGCTTCAACAATGTATTCCTGACCTTTATTGGTATTCATGCTGCCTACGTTCAAGAACTCCAGTACATCCTTCTTATTACCAAAGTCCCTTTCACAATAAAAATCCTTCTCATCTATTCCATTGTAAATAACCAAAGACCTGTCAGTCTTTAATCTTGGAGAGTAATAATCCCTTATAAACTCAGAGATATCAATAACCCTGTCCGCCTTATCAATAAGTCCGTAGCACTTGTCGGAAAAAAGGCTTCTGTTCTGGAAAATCTCCAGAGCCTCTCTAATATGCCACACACAGGGTATCTTACATCTGGCGGCAGCCTGCTGCCCCACATAGGACCATATCGTGTTTATATGGACAATATCAACCTTCTCCTTCCTGATCAGAGAAGCTATCTGAGTAATTGCAAAAATCTGGTTGTACAGTCTCTTGGTCATCATAGATAACTGAACCTTGGAACTGCCCTGATCCTTCTCCCAAATAGTCCAGGAAAAGGATCTGATATAGAACCATCTAATATTTTCATTATCAAGAAGCTCCTGACCGTTACCCTTCCTTGGAAGCACAACGATGGGATCATACTTACCGCTTTTTCTTAAAAGGCAGCACAGTTTGACCATGCTTCTGAAGGCCCCGCTGTATGCAGCGTTATCTGAAGCCACAAAAAGAATCTTTTTCACTGTTCCTCCGAACCTGAATAAATCTTATTCTGCTTTTAATTCAAAGAATGAGTTAACTCTGTTATCAATATCGATCAGATGATTATAGCAAAGTATATTGTAAAGCTTCACCTTGTCGTAATAGGGTGAGCTTGTATCATCAATAGTATAGTAATTGCCATCAGCACCCACATATCCGTATGTGTTGATGATCGGAACATCCTCCATGAGATCAATAAGGAACTTACTGTATCCGCTCATCTTCATTCCAAACATATTCAAAATATATGCCTGCAGGTAATTAACACTGAACTCTGTCTTTGGAGCAAAGGCTGTTTCATCAAAATCAAAGTTTGCCCATACAAGATACTTTGAATAGTAAATCTGATATCTGTCTTTTCCATCCAATGCTTCCACATCTGTACCAAGAAGCTTTTTATAAATCCCGCCGTTAATTCCCGGCTGATGATCTCCAAAGAACACAATAACAGTTGGATCATCCGTATTCTCAAAATAATTGACCAGTTTCCCCAGAGCAGCATCACTGGCATGTATCAGATTGAGGTATTGTTTTACCTCATCATCACTAAAATTATCATCCAGTACATTTACCGCCTCTTCAAGATTAACCCTGTCCTCAGTATAAGGGCTGTGATTCTGCATGGTCACATTGAAAATATAGAAAGGCTCATCACTCTGTTCTTTGGCCTTCTCATATTCGCTGATAATTCTGTCGAAATCAGCTTCATCAGAAATATGCTCACCGATTCTGAATGCATCCTCCGGGTAATCCTCCTCGGATATGAAGTCAGAAAATCCCATCATTGCATACACAGCCTGTCTGTTGTATCCGTTAGGCAGATAAGGATGCATCGCAAGGATTCCCGAGTAATTATCCAAAGTCAGATTCCTGGTAAGTGTAGGGAAAAACTTACGTATATAAAGCTGATAAGGCGAAGTACTTGCAGGTAAAAATCCCATTGAATCGCCACTTAAAAACTCATATTCAGTATTTGCCGTATCTCCCTTATATGCTGAAACATACAATTTTCCCTTGATTGTATTGTCAGTCAGGCTTTCATAAAAAGGCATAACCTCTGTATCAGTCTTAAAATCTCCCACATCCTGTATATCAGCGTAGGCCTCATCCATGATTACGATCATATTCGGTCTGTTTTTATCGGTATCTGTGACTGAATCTGATGAGTATTGCTGCTCTACTTCTTTCACAACTGAAGCATCATATCCGTCAGGTTTTTCAGGACTGAAAACCTTAAGGTTACATACCATGGACAAAAGTCCACCGAACTTGGTGTAGGATATCATGGGCCTGTTCATCTTAAGATAAATTCCATGGTCCTTGAGGTAATTTGTTCCAATAAGGAAATTATAAACACCTACAGTCATGGCAATATATACTGCAGCCAGAACAAGACGGATTCTAAGGCGCTTTTTGACCTTATCTGTGTCAGTGATTTTGGTTGATCTGGCAAAAATCACAACTGAAATACTGAGTAAGAAAAATGACAAAGTCATGAACTGACGCCAGCTGATGTTATAGGAATAGCCGGATGCTACGTTTGCTGCAGCATCAAACTTGAAAAAATCTCCAAGAAGAAACGGAACCTGACGGAACTTATACACATAGTAATTGACCATTCCAAAGGTTGTGCAGAAGAGCGCAGGAATAAAAAATGCCCATCTAGCAGAATATGTAATGACGAATACTCCCCACACGATAATTCCGTAAAGAATGTAGTTACAGGACAGTACTATACCTGTATCAACGCCTTCAGCCAGATAAAACTTTGACATAAAGGCAGTCTCTGTTACAAAAAAGCACATTGCAGGATATAACAGCATAAAGGGAATCAAAAGATATTTGCTGCCAAAATCCCAGACTTTTTTACTTACGAAAGGAACTACTGCTGCCAAAAACAAAAACAGAAGTGACAACAGTTTAAAACGTATATGACTCGACTCATCAATAAGGCCGTGTAAAATCACTGCTGCAATCGCAATGACTGCCACATAAACCAACTTTAAAATAATTTTTTTATCTAATTTGTTCTTTATAAATTCACTCATAATAATGTAATTCCTGTTTGCTGACATCTGTATATATACCGTCCACACCACAATCTACAAGATACTTTTTCATCTCATCCATGTCGTTAACGGTATGCACAAACATAGGTATATTGTTTTCCTTAATGCTTTCAAGAAAGACGCTGTCATCTGCTCTGGCCGTTGAAAATGTATATCCCACAAGATCCATTTCCTTTGTGAACTGTTTCAGCTTGCCAAAGTCCATATCTTCATCTTTTATTCTGTACAGTGTAAATATTATATTCTTAAATCCAAGACTGGTAATCTTCTCATACTGATTATAGCTGTAGATCTGAACTATGAATCTGTCCAGGATATCACTGCACTCCTTCTGAATCAGCTTACACTCTTCATAGTTGTTATCCTTACAGTCCGTAACAACATAGAAATCATCATGCTCTCTCATGAATTCTGCAAGCTCTGTAAGAGTCAGGGTGCTAAGTTCACCGTAAATTCCTGCATTATTAAATTCCTCAAGTGTAGGAGTTTCATACAGACCGGAGCCTTCACACCACTCAATCGGATCACCCTTCTTATCATGGGCGCAGACAAGGTAACCATCCGAAGTCACTCTGAAATCAAACTCGGAAACCCTGTTTCCTTCCTGATAACAATTCTCCAGGGCGTCCTGACTGTTTGTTTTGCGGTGCGACTCTCCGCTTTTTCCTGTCACATCTCCACCAGCGTGAATGATGTATTTCTCCTGACACAAAAGCTCTCTGACACCTGCTATGTCCCGCTCGTCGGTATACTTTGAATATATTCCCGAAGCAACCGCCACTCCGCTTATCACTGATATAACTACGAGAAATGCGCTTGCAATTTTCTGCTTTTTGACTATAATCCCTGCCGCAATGATAAATGCAAGGACCAGCACAGCTATCGCCATAGCCTTAAAGGGAAAACCTGTGGCACTTAAAGCATCTCTGTTCCCCAAAGCAAAATTATAAATCCCCAGATCGGCAGAACTGTCTATAGCTTTGAAGTACCATCTTATATAGACTTCCGCCAATATGATCAGAGTGAACAGGCCCTGGATTAAGATGCCTGTTTTCTTACCTGTTTTTTTCATTATCTTTTACTTTCCAAATAATTAACACTAACCAATACGAATAGTTATTATACAATATTATCCTTCATTTGTAAGCAACAACTAATTTTATTCCTAAAAAAAGAGCAGTAGAATCCGCATTCTACTGCCTCTTTTCGCATTAATTCAATTAAGATTTAGAATTTCTCTCAAGAAGTTCGATTATTCTGTCGAGCTTGTCGTTCATAAGCTTCTGCTCTTCCTTAAGCTGATAAATTGAAAGGTTCAGCTTGTTTATCTGGCCATTGATATCCATGAAGCCTCTCTTTACTTTGGAAGCGCTTGCCCAGCGAAGTCTCTCTGTTTTTTCTGCAAATCTTACAAAGCCCTTGGTCTCACTGCCTGCTTTAATGCTGTCTGCATAGATAAGTTCTGATATGCTCTTGCCGTTTCTTCTGAAATCGGAATAATATGCCAGCACGTTTCTGATGCAGTCATCATTACCTGTATCATGAGCATTATCAAGATAAAGACCTGTAAGCTGAGTATTTCCTACAAAGCTGAGGTTATGTCTTCCCTCCGCCATAACTACCGGAACTCCGTTCATTACTTCCATGAACTTAAGCCATATATCATCGGCACTGAAGGAAAGTCCCCTGATCTTCTCAACATCAAAAGTCTCTTCGGGAAGAAGGTGCGGAGGATAAAGAACTCCGCCTACACCTGTTGCAATAAGGCTCATTGCCGGCTTTTCCACAGCCACTGTATATGACTGAATCCAGCTTCCGTACTTCTTGATGTTTCCATCCTCATCAAATGTGATGTTATGAACCCTCAGAGCAGAAATAGCCTTGGGGAATTTCTGATGACACTTGTAAAGATTCTCAACAAGGTTTTCATCATAGTAAATATCATCATCTACAGTAATAACAATATCATCGGGATATTGTGTCATTGTGTAGTAATACTTGGTATGAGCTCTGAGGTTTTCCTTAGCCCATCCGATTGTAAGACCGAACTTCTTAAGTTCAAGAAGCTCCTGGGGAAGCTCTGCCTCCTTCTGAGGGAACTCCTCCTCTGTAAGCCACAGAATAACTCTGTCGGGCTTCATTGTCTGACTTAAGATAGCAAGAAGTGTAGTTGACACATCATGTATTCTTCCGGGGAAAGTTGTCAGAGATACCGTAATCTTGGTCTTTCTGTCCTCACTTTCATTAAGTCCGTATGATAATTCCTCAAGCTTTTTCTTGTGGATGATCTTCTCTGCATCAAGAGTAGCCTGGCTCTTAGCTATTTTTTCCTTTGCCATGAGCTTCTTTGCTGAATTCATATCGCTGTGCTCGCCGCCTTCTTTTACAGAAAACTTCTGATCTGCATAGGGTGACAACTGATAATATTTCTCAAATCTCTCTGTAAGACCTGCAACGTAAGCAACCCAGGGTTTCTTGGGAGAAGTAAGATGAAGGATTGTTGCTCTCTCGTAGTTCTCCTCTTCATCAGCGCTGATCTCCAGCTCGTAATATTTCCTGAGTGTCTCTATATCAAGTCTGGTTGTAAGAGTGTACATATAGTTGTCATAAAGAGGCAGGAAATGCACTCCTGTTCTGAACTGTACATTCAAAGCATCCTGATCCATAAAGAAGTTGATACCGTTGAGTCTGTAATCTAGAAGCTTGTGCTCCAGATCATCCTCTCTCATCTTCTTAAGATTCAGGAGCATAACACCTGAATTAAAATATGCCTTGAGGGGTGTTTTAAGTTTCTGGTCCTGACTGGGATTGTAGCAAAGCATGGGAATAGCATCCTTAACTGCTGCCACATAGTTATCACCAAGATCTGTGTTGTAAATCTCGCCAAGATCCTTCTGTACCAGAATATCACCGTCAAGATAAAGAACCTTATCAAGGTCTGAAAGTATATTGGCAAGTCTGAACTTAAGAAGAGCTGCCTTTGAAACGTGCTCTGTCTTCTGCTCAACCTTCTTATACTCTGCTGCTGAAGCGTCGATAATGTGAACCTTGAAATCATCGGTTCCGATGGCTTCTATCTTTTTATGGGAGTCATCTGAAAGTCTGTCCACAAGGAAATATGCATTGCAAACTGTATCAGCATTCTTGTTGACTTTAGCCGAAGTTGCTGCCACACATGTGGGCATACAATAATTCTCGTCTGTGATAAATACCAGATTAATTGTGTTACTCATAAAATAAGGTCTCCTATAATGAATGTTTTCAGGAATTGAATGTAAATTCATCCTTAGTCAAAAGCTCAGGGCGGTTTTTCTTAAGTACATTGAATGCAGCAAGTACTGCTGATTCTGACTCACCCTTTTCAAGAATAGCCTGCAGCTTTTCTGCTTCTGTGCGCGACTTTTCTTCCTGTTTCTCCCTCATTCTCTTTTCATAAGCTTTGGAAAGCTCATTTATATCATCCTCTGATTCTGGAAGCTTCTTGGTAAGAAGAAACTCCTCATATGCGTTGACATACTTCTCAACATCATCGGAAAATGCTATCTGTTTGCCGTGATCCAGCCAGAGGATCTTATTACACAGCTCTCTTATCTGAGACTCATTGTGTGATACCAGAATACCTGTGATTCCGGCATCAAGGATCTCCCTCATCTTGTCTCCGCTCTTCTTTCTGAAGGCACCGTCACCTACGCTCAAAACCTCATCAAGAATTATGATGTCCGGATCTACAAGACAGGCAATTGCAAAAGCAAGTCTGCTCTTCATACCACTTGAAAGCTGTTTGAACATGTAATCCTGGAAATCCTCAAGTTCAGCGAAAGCAATGATTTCTTTATATTTTGCATCAAGGAATTCCTTGGTGTAGCCAAGAAGTGCTCCTCTGAGATACGTATTTTCACGGACCGTCATGTCATTATCAAAACCACTGGCAAGCTCCAGAAGAGCTGCAATACTTCCATGAGTTGTTATCTGTCCGTCTCCGGGCTTCATAATACCGGTTATAGCCTTAAGAAGAGTACTTTTTCCGGCTCCGTTGGATCCGATTATTCCAAGCATGTCTCCCTTTTCAATGGAGAAAGAAATATTCTTATTGGCCCAGAATTCTTTTACATGATAGTTGCCGGTTATCTTTTTTACTACAAATTCCTTCAAACCTATGGATTTAAGATCACCGGTAATATATCTTACACTGACATTTTTACATTCAATAGTTGGCATGTATTACCTCACATATAATATACAAATTCCTTGTTGTACTTCTTGTAGATCGCGCTTCCGATTGCAAGATAGAAAAGCGCATAGAATGCCATCAGTAAATGATACTGCGGTGAAGGAATTACACCGTCAATGACAATTGATCTGAAGTACTTGATCATTACATATACAGGATTAAGCATAAACAGCTGCTGTGTTCTTACGCTGAAGGAATCAACACGATAGAATATTGCAGACAGATATGTAAGCAATGTCAGGAAGACATCATACAAATACTGTATATCCCTGAAGAATACAAACAGCGCTGATAAAATCATTCCTATTCCAACATTCATGACCACAAGACAGATGATAGGGTACAGAAGAAGTACCATGTGAGGTCCGAAGGTTATCTTGTCCAACATACAGAACAGGTAATAGACCACCAGTGTCAGCATGAAATTAACCAGTGCGGACACATTCTTGGATAAAAGGAAAAGATATTTGGGAACATTGATCTTCTGAATGATCTTACTGTTATTCAAAAGACTGCTCATTCCGTTCCTGGTAGCCTCTCTGTAAAATGCCATTACAAGGTTACCGCTAAACAGGTATGTTGTATAATGCGGCTGGGTTCTTCCGAAAAACTCCGTAAATACTATCTTCATGATAAGAAGGGTAAGAAGCGGTGAAAGTATGCTCCACAGCATTCCCAGCGCAGTTCTCTTATACTTTTGCTTAAAATCTCTTTTTACAAGTTCACTGAATAAAAAACTGTATTTTTTTATAGTGAATATCCACTTTTCTAAAACTTTACTTATCATTTCTCCATAACCATTCGTAATTAGTATTTGCCATAGACACTTCCGTGTTTAAATCAGCCTTCGTATTTTTCAATCCCGGGTCTGTACACAAGTCCTCTGAAATATCCACGAAGAACTATAAAGCTTCTCTTTAATCTGTGATCTCTGGCAAGGAAAATGCATCTGAAAAAGTTCAGTGCACATTTGGCCGTGAAATAAATAAATCCTCCAAAGCCCTCTCTCATATATGTGCTTCCATCATTTCTGAAAGCATAGTTATATCTTGAAAGTCTGTCTATACCATCGGTAGCTATAAAGCTTCCGTTGTTGTTATTCATCTTGTGAATAACGTGGCTCTTACCTGCGATAAAGGAAGGCATACCGTTTCTGATACTTATCCTTCTGGTGTACTCTATGTCATCTCCCCAGATGAAGTACTCCTTAATCGGATATCCGACTTTCTTAACTGTCTGTGCAGGCACAAACAGCGAAACAAAAGTTGCCTGCTGAAGAAGGAACATTCCCTCCTCGAGCACATCTATTCTGTCAAAAAAGTGTCTCATGGACTTCTGTGAATTCATCTTGCACTGTGTGCCGTCAGTCCACTCTACAACACTGGAAATATATCCGTAACTATCAGGTCCCCCGGCTTTCTTATCCGCTCTCAAAAGGTAATAGAGAGCATCTGCCTTGGGTATTGTATCATCATCCATGAGCCACAGCCATTTATAACCAAGCTCCATGGCTTTTTTCATTCCATAATAAAAGCCGCCGGCTCCACCCATATTTTCACCGGTATTATAGTACTGAATCCGTGAATCTGTATCATCCTTCTGCATTATCTGCTCCACTACCTTGTCGGTACCATCTGTCGAGCAATTATCAATAATGAGGATATCACAGGTTTCCTTCTCCTGTGATAATAAGGCACCAATACATTCCTTCAGCAGTTCCTTCCGGTTATACGTGACTACGACAGCAGCTACTTTATCATTCATCAACCTTCAAAACCTCAAAAACTATGTTCATATTTCTTGTGGAAAAATTTGGCCGCCAAAAAAGCCGCGCCCTTTTTAATCCAGTTAATTCTCTCTATATGTATACAGGGCAATTCAGCTATCTGGTATCTGGGTATATTGCCACTGGTAACCTGATAATCAAGCCAGACATTAAAAATGATCTCTGCAACACGTCCGATATATCTGCCCTGATAAGAATCAAGCTCTGAAATCTTACTTCTTTTTTCCAGCTCGCCAAGTATATCAAAAAGCCATGTACAGTACTTATCAAGCATGTCCTTGCGCATGATCAGCATATTGAACATGTACCCTGAGGTCTGTTCCATTACTCTGTCAAAAGATTCCCTGTACTCCGGGCACTTCTCCTTAATGATTTCAAGAGTGTCATCCAGCTGCTCCTGATAATGAGTGTGAGCATAATGTGAGCCAAGAGATTCAATATAATACTTTCTCTTCTTGGGAAGAACCACACAGCTCTTCTCAAGAATTCTCTTGATCTCCTCTCCTCCGACTATTCTGTCAAAGGGGTCCTCTTCCGCTCTGGCATCAGGCGAAGCAAAATATCTCCTATAATGTACAAGTCCTATATAATCAGCATTGAGATTCTTCCATGCCCAATAAAGCCCTGTAAGTTCACAGTAGCTGGCATTCTTCTCTGAAATATTATCTCCAGTATTATCCGGTGTGTACCCCGGAATTACACTCTTCTTAAGTGCAGCACCAACCTGGACCGGCATATAAACCGGATCTTCCGGCATCCTGTATTTTTTTGTTGTAGCTATAATAATTTTAACTTCAGACATCCGTTAGGCATGCTCCCGCATAAGATTTTATTAAAGGGCAAACTTCCCATTACAATCAAACTATTTTATCAATATTTCACTTATAACACAAGTCGGTGGGCTAAAGCCCAGTATTTATCGCACTTTTCCGTCTTTGTCGATAAGGATCCAGCCATTCCAATAGTAATGCATACTTGATGGTTCACAGGGTTGATTGTTTCTCATTGTAAAAGTTCTGACAAGTTCCTTGTCCTTACGTCTGTTAAGCCTTGCCCCCCAGAAGGAAAATGTGGAATTAGCACATATATTGCCTCTGCAATGACTCATGAGCTGAATATCCAGAAGTGACTGCCTTCCGGTGTTATGCTCAACTATTGTATAACGTCCGGGATCACTGTACTTTTCCCTGGCATATCCGGGATCATTTGTAAAAATATAAAAATGCACATCCGGATCCTCTGCCCTGAAATAATTCATGGCACTGTCATAGTATTCGTCTGTGGCAATGTTTCCGAAAAGAGCAGAATTTTCAGGATCAAGGTAGTCCCCTCTTCTGATGTGAACACTCACGCTGTTTCTCTGTTCCATCTCATTCATAAGCTCCACGTTCTTTATATGAAGCTCCCTATCGGGATGTTCAGGGAAAACAAAGGCATTCTGCAGTTCCGGAAGAATATCATCATAATACTTCTGACACGCAAAATACCCCTCTATGTATTTGTTCTTAAGTTCAAATACTTCCGGATGATACATCTCGGATTCAGTAAATCTGGGCCCAAGGGAAGGAAAAGCTCTGTATATAGCCTTAGCCAGTATATTCTGTTTCAAATAAAGATCCCTCTCCTCATCAGTGCACTCGGGAATAGGAAGATTCATAAAGTACCTGAGCTCAAGTTCTCTTTTTGCCAAAACACCCTTCTGACTTGTCTCATTGAACCAGGATGTATCCAGTTTTATAAGTTTATCCGCACCGGCATGCAAAAGCTTTCTGTAAAGAGCATATTGCTGCATCTGGTTGCCCAGACCACCGGCTATTCTGATTATCAACATTTATAACATCTCCAAAAAGCTCACGTTGCCGCCTGCCCTGTTTATATACTCAGGCATCACTTCTTCAAGCTTGTTTCTGATTTCATCTGCCCTTTCGGCTATATAATCATAGCCCTTCTTAAGATCATCAGCCTCTCTTAAAGACTGAACCGGAATCACATAATCTTCATCTCTTCCGAAAAGGTCTCTGGCAATTCCTCTTGATTTGACCGAATATCCGATGACCAGTGTTGGCACACATTGCGAATATGCCGCTATTGTGGAATGTGTTCTTGCTCCCACAAAAAGGTGGCATTTTCCTATTATGTACTTAAGTCTGCAGCATGACATATCATCAATGAGTACAATCCTGTCTGCATGATCCGACCACTCACCTGTCGTGAACTCACTATAGAGCTGCTTAAGCGGAATAAGATCGTTATTGTTCTTCCAGACAACATGCGGAACAAGGGCGACTCCGTAATCACTGTCTCTGAGAATATGACTTATAAGTCTCCTGCAGTTCTCCATTGTGATGCCCGAACCGGATTCCTTACCCTGAACCATGGGAGACACATTAAATCCCACAACTTTGCGACGGGAAAACAGTTCAGGAAGCTCCGTTTCAATAACAGGAAGTGCAAATGCAGGATCCGGGCATAGCTTTATCTTTGATTTATCCACACCGCCTGCAATAAGTCCTTCATAGGTTATGGTCTCTCTTGCGATTATCATGTCATAAGCATTGAGATCATCCCTTAAATCGCTGACAGTATCAGGCTCTACGGAACAACCCATAAGAACAGTCTTCATGCCCTTCTTACGAAAAACATTGTGTGAAAGGACCAGATCCTTAACCATTTCCGGATAGCAGTAATTATCACCGCCTATTGAAACAGCTATCTCTCCTGATATTTCTCCTGCTGCCCTGACAGCATCTCTGTACCTGTATCTGTAAAAGGACTCGCCGTCTTTTGTCAGCTTTCTGTAGATATAATACAGAATGTGGGTAAGCTTGTGCTCAGCGATATGTCTCTCCTCGCAAAGCTCCATGGCTCCGCTTTCCAAAAGCTCGCCCAGTCTGTACTTTTTATCCTCCGGCACACTGTTTGTTATAAACAGAGGCTTTTTGTCTCCAATACTGACTCTGTCCTGCAGCAGCTTCATGGTGCTAACAGCAATTGCTTCGCATCCGTGATTGCCACTTCCGGCATGCATATAAAAAAGTATTTTTCTCTTTAATACTCTGTCCATTCTTCCCTGTCCACTCCCAGAAGAGTTTTGAAACCGTAGTAATTTGCCATCATCATATTTGTCCAATATTCGAAGTGATCTGTTATATCACATTCATAAGCTGCAGAATACCTGGTCTTGAAATCAGGTCGCAGCATAGGAACCACAACATCCTCTTCTCCGGTCTTTGCATATTCCTCAAGATATGCATATCTCTCCTGCTCTTCCCTGTAGATTCTTGCAAGATTTGCACCGCTGTCCAGATATGTAAAAAACATGAACAGGAAAAGTGCGTATATGGCTGCATTTCGCATGGCATCGACAATCCTGTCCTCATTTTTCAAAAGACTGAATGCTGAGACCACCGCCAGCATAAGGAAGATTCCTGCTCCAAAAAGTGCTCTGCTCTGAGGTGTCGTTGTGGCAACCAGTACATAACATGTAATAAACCAGAGTGCTGTATATACGATCACATCTGTCATATCCGATATCTTTTTTCCCAGTGACAAAAGAAGACACACAAGCACAATCAATATGACAAGCATTACAAAGAATTCCGCCTTTATTATTTTTGTAATACTTAAAAATCTGGCAGCCATACCAATAAGACCGCTGTGAAGCTCTTCTCTCTGGGATGCCCTCAACGCATTGCCGGGAGCAAGTACCATAAAAGCAAGACCAATAATGTTTCCGCCTATTCCGGATATCATATAAGGTCTTATCTTATTGCCCCGCCTCATATACACCATTGCAAGGAAAACAGCGAACAAAAGACATGCCCCGCTTGTATTCTCATTACACCAGCCGGCTAATATACCGAGCACAAACATTCCGGGTATCTTGAGAACATTGTCTGATTCTTTTCTGAATGCTGTTATAAACTCCCAGATTATTGTTGTAGTGAAAAGATAATTGCATGCGCCTGTCTCCCACAGGATAGTCTCAGCAAAGGATACGCCGAAAACCCACAAAAGAAGCACAATAAAAGCATAAAGCTTTATATCATCCTCTTCTTTTTTTACATTCGCATACATCAGATAAGTAAGTCTCGTGAAAACAAGAGCAGAAATAATATTGAACAGGAATCTGCCGCCGGATAAAATCCTCAAATCCGCATACATCATCAGTCGCATCATTGTATGGGCAACAGATCTTCCTGTCCAGCTTATATACTGGTGGTATTCCTGTCTGAAAAGATCAAGAACGGAAGTAGCAGAATTTACTTCACTCAAATATGTCATATCATCCATGAGCATTGGTGTAAGCATCTCAAAGATAAATATGGTTATAAAACACAAAAATATTGAAGCTCTGAAAAATAACCTTTTTGATTTATTAGTCATCTCTTTTTCCATTGTCCGTACAGCCTGAGATATAAACCATTACTTATCGCAAATACGATTGTTTTTATCTTATATCCCGTTTCAAGTTTACTGAATGTTCCCGGTACCTTTTTTGCATTTTCTATGGTTGTTGCAGCAAGCGAGCACACTCTGTCCTTCATTGCCCCGGCTAATATGGCATCTTCTTTCTTCATACTCTCATAACTACCGGCAAACTTGGAAACAGTAAGCATTGCCGCCATTATCTGATGGGTCGACAGTCTGACACGTCTCTCATCACTGAGGGCAAAGCCTCTCTTTTCAAGCACTTCGCCTATTCTCACCCAGCAGTAGATCTCATCAAGGAAGCTTTCCTTAAAGCTCCTGAGCATTGCTCCTTCTTCATTTTCCGAATAACTGTAGCCATCACCGTCTATGCAGATTACCTTTCGGCTGTCAGCCACCCCAAGAAGCACATCAAGAAGGAACATCATATCCTCCCCGATAGTCAGATCCTCCGGGAAACGCACTCTCAGGTTATCACCGTCATACAAAAGATTCCTGCTGTATAGTTTGCCCCACACATGAGTGTCGGCCTCAAGAATCCCACCTTCAATGTAATCTCTTCCGGTAATAACTCTTCCTGAGGGCATTCTGCCTTTCATGACAACAAGTTCCGCCCCGCTCTCCACGGCTGCCTCCAGAAGCTGCCGGAAATAGTTTTTGGCCACCCGGTCATCTGCATCCACAAAGGTAATAAAGTCGCCTTTCGTATTCTCAAGGCCTATATTCCTGGCCCTTGATACGCCTCCGTTTGAAACATGTATCACCTTCAGACTATCATAAGCAGTAGCAAGCTCATCGCAGATAGCTCCTGTCCTGTCACGGGAGCCGTCATCCACAACTATAACCTCAATCTCCCCGGGATTAGCGTATACGGACTCGATACAGTCTTTAATTGTCTTTTCTGCCTGATAGGCAGGTATTATCACACTTAACCGCAAATGTCCCCCAATCTGCACAAGGAAATCCTATAGTCAGTCTCAATTGGTTATACTGTCATAGGTTCTGAGAATCATTTTTATTATAAAAATAAAAAATGGCACGGGATGTTTCATCCCTGCATATAAGAGCCTGTTTGATTTCTCACTCAGCGAAACAGGTGTGTTACTGATTAACTTCCTGATCTCGCAGTCACTGAAAATATCACAGGAATTCTTTATCCCCTTAATTCCCGTCTGCCTCAGCTCATTCTTCATCACAAGAAAAAGGAGCATGACGTATTCCCTGTCCATCTGCTCTTTGGCATTTGGTACCTTCTTGTCCTCCATTATAGCTAAAAAGGTGCGATAATTCAGCTTAACATTATCCAAAAGTCTTTTGTTGTACATATGTGATATTGAGCTGGTCACTGTACGATAATGATAGAAATATCCACCTTCCAGGACCACAAGTCTCTCTGCATCAAGCAAACAGGGAAGCGTTATATTAACATCCTCTCCCATGCGTACATTATTATCCAGATAATGCATATTATCCAGAACCAGCTGCTTTGATATCAGCTTCATGCACCTTGATAATGTTACAGGTCTTGTTTCCTCTCCAAGAAGTTTCAGTTTTACTTTATCAAGCTCCTGATTTTCATATATTCCGGGAGGAAGAGTCTGAGTAGCCTTCTTCCTCTCATTCTTTTTTTCAATTATATAATTACTGCTGATAATCTCCTTTGTTTTACCATCTGAAAGGGTATGTTCAAGGAGCTTCTCGATCATATCTTCATCAACCCAGTCATCACCGTCAATAAAGCACAGATATTCACTTTCTGCCTTTCTTGCGCCTTCGCTCCAGGCTGACATAAGCCCGCCGTTCTTTTTATGAATAACTCTGATTCGGTCGTCTTTTTGGGCATACTCATCACACATCTGACCACTTCCGTCAGTTGCGCCATCATCAACCAGGATGATCTCTATATCCCTATAGGTCTGATTCATCGCGCTTTTAACGCTGCCATCTATATATTCCTTAATATTGTAAACAGGAATAATTACACTGACCTTACTCAACTTGCACCTCTTCCGAAAATTACAACACCTACGGTCTTAATCAGAATTCTTATATCAAGTCCCAGTGACCAGTTATCAATGTACTGAAGATCCAGCTTTACAACGTCATCAAAGTCTTCTATGTCACTTCTTCCGCTGACCTGCCACATACCGGTAAGTCCGGGAGTCATGCTGATTCTTCTTCTGTAGTAATGGTTGTACTTCTCAAACTCATCTTCCGTCGGAGGTCTTGTTCCCACAAGACTCATCTCGCCCTTAAGAATGTTAAGGAACTGAGGAAGCTCATCTATACTTGTCTTTCTGATGAAAGCACCAACCTTTGTAATTCTGGGATCCTTCTTCATTTTGAACATCAGACCGTTCATCTCGTTCTGATCTTCAAGCTTTTTCTTGATCTCCTCGGCATCGGTTCTCATACTTCTGAACTTGTAAATATTAAAACGTCTGCCGTTTTTACCTATTCTGACCTGAGAGAAAAATACGGGTCCCGGGGAATCAAGCTTGATGGCAAGAGCCACAAACGGGGTCACAATACCTGTAAGGGTAAGACCCACCAAAGCTCCGATTATATCCATAAGTCTCTTTAATATCAGGGCTCTGTATCTGCCTGTTCCGTTAATATATGATATTACCGAATAGGTACCGAATGTGCCCACCTGAGTGCTTCCTGAAATGCTGGGAAGCTCAATGCAGTAATGCACGGTAACACCCATATCACCAAGGGCTTCTATTGTCTTATTAAGATCACTCTGACTGATATCAGGGGTGTGGATAAATACTTCATCAAGAGGAAGTGCAGTAACCTTGTCGATTATGTTTTCCCTTGTGGCAATAACCTCAACTCCTCTTATCACCTCGCCGGTAAGATCCTCATCGATACATACAGCACCTACAATATGGTAATTGATCTCAATTCTGTGCTGAAGGTGTCTTATGGTAGGCATCAGGTTTTCCTTCTCAGCTACCACAAGAAGCTTAACTGCAGTATCTCCTGACTTCCAGTAGGTTTTTAATATACTCTTGAATACCTGATGAATGATAAGCATTAAAAGAGCATCAATTACAGTAAAGTAAAACATTACCAGTCGTGAAAACTGCTCTGCCAGCTGCAGTACATAAGCAACTGAGATAGTTCCCAGAACCATTGTCAGAACATATTTGAATATTGCAGTGCCTTCCTTCCAGAAGGATCTTTTAATAAAATCTCTGCTGTAATCAAGGGCGTAATGATAAACTGTTGCCACGAGCATGAGTAAAACACAGATATAAAAGTGTGTTGTCTTATCTCTCATGTCTCTGAAATTAAAATATCTGATATATGTGGCAAAAACAAAGGACAACATAATCGTAGCCATGTCCATGCCCCATATAATGTATCCGATTAGATACTTATTTCTTCCTTGCACTTTTCTCCTCCACGTAAGGTACTCCGCATTCGGCGAGTAAATACACTCCCATTATCGGCAGAAGGTAATTTCTGCCAATGTATGCTGATACGAAGTTAGCCTCGGCAATTGTATATACAGTAATGGCTGAAAGCATTATCAGCCCATCAAGATCACGCTTCTTATAGAATCTGTAAATAAGATACAGAAGCAATGCAATGATCACACAAGCAGGTATTATACCATACCAATAGAAAATTCTGACCCATCCCATGTCAAAAAAATATTCTCCGCTGTTCTCATCACCAAACAATGTCCAGCTCTGCAGAGAACCTTTATGAAGCCTGGAATCGGCATATAAAACCCAGATTCTGTTGGTTACCATCCGGTCTATCTTCCATAACAGAGCATTTCCATCTCCCAATCTATCTCCCACATATGGGCTGACAGCTGCTGCCAGTATGGAAATCAGATTACTGAAAACAAGAAGCACCGCCCCGATAATATAAGGCACTTTCGAATCCTTTTTCTTTTCCCCTATGCTGCCAAGCACAAAGAGCACCACCGCTATTATCCCCATTATGGTGCCTGTTCTTGATTTGGTGTAGTATCCAAGCAGAATATTCAGAAAAAAGATGAAAGCCATAAGTATCAGCTTTTTCTTTTTCTCAAGTTCCCTGAATACATACATAACAAGAACTGCCAGGGCAAAGAATGAACCATGGGCTGTATTTGGATGTCCAAAACCAAATACATACCTAAGTTCCTTACCTGTCCCTCTTCCGAATTCACTGCGGACAGATACATCTCCGTGTATTCCTGTAACCGACAGCATAAATATCATTAAAAATCCTACACCCGTTACAATGCAGATATATTTAAGAAGTTTGTTCAGATCCGCATCCTTACATGCGATAACAAACATGGACATTCTCAGAAGATCGTTGTTTCCCGTTGCCTTGTAACAGCATACACCGATGGCACCTGTTATCAGTATGACAATCCATTGCCGCGGGTTATATCCCGTCAGAAGAACAACAATAACCGTAAGCAAAAACGTCACCCTGAAAGCATAACTTGCTGTAGGAAGCGGCAAATCCGTCTTTTCATACAACATTATGGCAAGCTCAAGACTTACAACAATGTATAACAGGATATCTCTGATCTTCGCATATTTCGCTATGAAATTATTATATCCATCCAAAAATCCAGTAAACATCATTTATTACCCGAAGCAGATGATATCATTCTCATTATTTTGTGATATGCCTTTCTGCAGAACCTTCCTACAGTTATATCAAATTTATGAGAAAATTTCATCATCGGAGTTATTCTGGGCATATAAAGATGCTTATAATCCTCCAGATGCTCCCTTAAATAAACGGGATAAGTTCCGTCTACCTCAACTCTCTCAAACCTGGCATCGCGGCCAAATATATCCCTTCCCAGGATCAGATGATCCATGGTCTCTGCCAGAACTTCTCTGTCATTATATTCCTGATGAGCTGCAGCCTTCACCTTGACTCCGATTCTCTTTACCGGGTTATCCTCGTGATAGCCGCCCATATACCCAAAGTGCCATCCACCGTCTGCCACTCTCACACTTCTGTCATCTGTAACAGGCACTAGATCGCGAAGTCTCACTATTCCTTCTGCCGGAATATTCTTTTTGCTGCAGATTTTAGTTCCAAGCCAGAGTCTCTCATTCAAAGGTATCTCCGGGAAATCACCTGTAATCGACATAAGTTTTCCGGATTTTTCCTCCATATTGAGAAAAGCATAAAAATTTCTCTGGGCCAGATGATAAACCTTTTCCTTATCAAATTCATTTATTATCTTCTTAAGTACAGAAGGATTCGGAATTTCATCACAGTCACCAAAGATGATCACATCATCCTCAGATGCGTTTTCCAGAGCCTTGATAAGGTGGTTCTTTTGAAAATAATCTCTCTCATGAGTTATCTCAAAGTCCCTGTCCTCATCCACTACAATATATTCAATCTTATGAAGAAATGGCTCAAACATCTTCTTGTTTTTCTCAAAACAGAGTTCCTTCTTCTGCCCTGAAAAAGTGGTTGTGGCCTCTTCTATTACGAATTTATCCACATAGGGGTCCAGAATGTTAAGTCTTAACCCCAGAATATCAAGTTCGTTAAAAAACGGTATCAGATCATAAACCATGTTTATCTCTCCATGCCCTGCTCCTTCTCCAGAAAAGCAAAGGCCTTATGGCTTTCTTAATTCTCTTTTTGGGGCTTATGAATCTAGGATAAGACGCATTCTCCCCCCTCCATTTATGAAACGCAAAGGGCTCGATTCCTCTGTTTTCTTTAAGAGCATGTTCCCTTGCAAAATAAATTGCCTCTTCTATAGGGGCAATCCTGATTCCTTCCTGCTCCATCTCCTTTTTGAGATGACAACAGATAAAAATATCTTCATTGTAGAAACCATCATCCACAGGAACCCACGGGCTGTTGTGCTTTGCGGGATACTCCATAAGTCTTTTTGATCTTATGGATACCGAGTTGCCAACTCGGCAGATATTGCCGTCCGCATCCCTGTAAGCGTAGTCATTCTCGGGAAGCGGCCAGGGTGATCCGATGTAATCATATGAAAGGAACGAATCCTTCCACTTTTCAGGATGAATTACAAATCCATCTGCATGAACAATAAGCGCAAAATCAGTTTTGATATGCTCATGCAGTTCGTAGGTCATTTTGTAATTGAACTTATTTATATCATCAAGCTTTGAAGTATAACTGAATCTGATACTCTTTGGAAGAAAGAATGGTTTTTTATCGGAAATAAAAACCACATCCCCAAACTCAATATCTCTCATACTGTATTTCAAAGCTTCTACTGTCTCATAAACGTTAACACTTGTCATTGCGCAAAGTGTCACGTTCGAAAGGACAAGCTTTTTATTTTCTGATCTCATTTCATATCTCTCATACGTGGAAAAATTTAACAAGTCCTGTTCTTCTCTCAAGACTTCTTATAATTTTTCTAAGCATATATCTGCAATAAAGGTATTTGGCCTTTATTTTCTGGCAGGCTGAAAGCACCTTGCCGGGACGCTTGTTTCTATTGGCGTAAACCCTTGATGTCTTTTTGTACTCCTCAAGTTCTTCTCTGCATTCCTCGGGAGAAAAGATCCTTCCCTTTCTGTCCATGTAGTTAAGGAAGCTGTATATATTCTGTTCGGAAGCCCAATAACCATCCGAAACATTATGCCTTGCCCAGTATTTGGGAGCAATAGCATACTTGAGTGTAGTACTGGTCATTGCCGGAAATACAGCAAAGGATGAGTTTGCAAGAAGAAGATATCTTGCATTTTTAATTGTTACATAATCCTTATCAAGAGTTCCTCTGACTGCCTTGATTTCAGGTAAAATCTTGTGCGCAGCATCAACATCATCAGTTACGATCAGAAACTCCATATCGGATCTGATCTTGCGCATATTCTTTATACCATTGACCCAGTACTTGCGGTCAAGCCAAAGCTCCGGTGAATTGGAGTAATCTCCGCATCTCATGTGAATGATACAAAGGTTATCCCTTGTGTATTCATCAGACTCATACTCAGGTTTAACCTTGAGCCAGTCCTTCACTTCATCAAGATATTTTTCAAAATACTCCTCTGCCTGAAGATTGCCATACAAAAGAGTGTTGTCCTCTATATCATGTATTTCCTTTTTGGTTCCGCTGATATATGCTCCATGTGTCATATCATGCTTGGAATTACCAAGGTAAAGTCTTGTGTCATCATCCTCAAAAATCTTGAATTTATCTTTATCCTCAAGGGGAATCTCTTTTCCAAGATCCATATCCATAAAATACATTCCGCTGTCAGAATGCATATTGTTTGCAAGGACTGTGGGATTGATTATTCCAAATTCATATCCCTTCTCCTTGGCAATGGCTCTTGTAACCACATACCAGAAAAGCTGGTTACCAAGACCAAATCCGTATTCAAACTCTGTTCCTATCATTTAGTGATAAACTCTCCTTCCCTCTAAAGAAGTGGTCTCTATCTTCTCATCTTTAACTTCATAAATAATATCACACTTCTCAATGGTATTAAGCCTGTGGGCAATGATTACCATTGTC
>CAMVLM010000022.1 GCA_947168335.1 uncultured Butyrivibrio sp.
CATATATCGTTTCGCAAGATTAATGATATCATAATTAGACAGCTCAATTTATTACATTTCTATAAAAAATACCTATATTTTTAGGCTGTCAAATGTTATTATTTGAGATTGTCAAACAATGTTGATTCAATTAATAAAGGATAACAAGAATGAAAGAAATAACATACGATGAACTTATATCAACACCTAAGGATTCCTATGTTTTTATAGACATAAGAGATGAAGGGCTTCGCGACTACGGAATGATTCCCGGCGCTGTCATAGTCGAACCGGAAAATATGTATGACAGCGAAACAATCGATAATATCCCTGCAGAGAAAAAGCTGATTTTCTATTGTGAAATCGGCCGTCTGTCCCGTGCCATAGATGACACCAGGGGAAATCTTGACGGCAGAGATTGTTACAGCCTTGCAGAAGGTTATATTGGCTATGTAAGAGCCAGCATGAAAACTGAAACCGCCAAGGAGGAAAAGCGGGAAAAAGCCGAAGAAAGCATACGTAAAAAATTCCATAAGCAGATCTTTTCTCCCTTTGCAAAAGCCTGCAAAATCTATCAGCTGATCCAGGAAGGCGATCATATCGCTGTATGTATTTCAGGCGGAAAAGATTCTATGCTTATGGCAAAATGTTTTCAGGAGATACAAAGGCACAGAAAGGTTCATTTTGACCTGACATTCCTTGTAATGGATCCGGGATACAACAGCGAAAACAGGGCACTCATCGAGAGTAACGCTGCTGCCCTTGGAATTCCGATCACAATATTTGAGAGTACCATCTTTGATACCGTGGACACCATTGAAAAGAATCCCTGCTATCTGTGTGCCAGAATGAGACGCGGATATCTCTACAGTAAAGCAAAGGAGCTTGGCTGCAACAAAATCGCTTTGGGACATCACTATGATGATGTTATCGAAACCATTCTGATGGGAATGCTCCAGGGTGCTCAGATTCAGACCATGATGCCCAAACTTCACAGTACTAATTTTGAAGGGATGGAGCTCATCAGACCCCTTTATCTTGTTAGAGAAAGCGATATCTGTGCATGGAGAGACTACAACGAACTGCATTTCCTCCAGTGCGCGTGCCATTTTACCGACACCTGCTCCACATGCCATACAGATGGAACAACTTCATCAAAACGTCTTGAGACAAAGAAACTTATCGCCGAACTCAAGAAAACAAATCCTTTTGTAGAGTCAAACATCTTCAGAAGCGTGGAAAATGTAAATCTTGATACAGTCATTGAATATAAACAAAAGGGAGTCCGCCATAATTTCCTTGATGAATACTAAAACGAAAATAGCTGACACATACGTGTCAGCTATTTCCTATTTTTGGAGGAAGGCCTTGCAATTACTTTTCACTGATTCTGAAGAATTCAAGGTCTTCTTTGAGGTTATCAGCCAGATTCTTAAGCTCTGCACTGGTCTCAGCCAGTTTTGAAGTTTCCTCGTTCAACTGGGTCATGGCAGTAGAAGTTGTCTCTGCAGAAGCAGCATTCTCCTGGGAGATTGCAGACAGATTGGTCATGAGATCAACAACCGCCTCACCGGATTTCTCGCAGGCCTCAGCCTGAACAAGCACAGATTCAACAGCTTCCTTTGTAAAATCAATACCGGAACTTACACTTCCGAATATCTCGCTGGTACTGTCAATATTATTCTTCTGTTCATTGATTCTATCGGTAACCTCATTGATTGTAGCAACCGTACGGTTCGACTCCTCAGTAAGGTCTCTTATGATTCCTTCAATGATTCTGGTGGACTCATTAGTCTGATCAGCAAGATTGGAAATCTCGCTGGCAACTACTGCAAATCCTTTACCTGCTTCTCCGGCTCTTGCTGCCTCAATACTTGCATTCAGTGACAAAAGGTTTATCTGATTTGCAACAGATGAAATAAGGCTTACTGCATCCTGGATCTTACCTACAGACTCATCTGTCTTGGTTATCTGTTCAGCAATCCTTCCAAATGCTTCATTTGTTGAATCACTGGATTTATTCAGGCTCACCATATTAGAAGTTGCTTCTTTTCCGGAAACACTAATTGCATCTGACCTGTCAGAAAGATCTGATACATTTGTGAGAATCTCTCTGATATTACTGCCGATATCAACAACCCGCTGTGAAGATGTCTCGATATCCTTTGCCTGCTCTCCTGCTCCTTTGGATATTTCGCTTATTGTATCACTAATCTCACCGGCAACAACTTTAGTCTTTGAAGCACTTTCTTCAAGTCTGATTCCGGAATCAGCAAGTACTCCCGTCACTTCTTTTACCTTGCTTATGGTACCTTCAAGAGTATCCATGAAGCCGTTAAGATTCATTGCAAACAGAGCAAACTCATCTTTTCCTTCTTCATTAGCTCTTGCAGAAATATTACCGTTAGCTATTTCATCTATTGCAGAGCTAAAGCTCTTAACACTCTTATTAATTCCAAGACTTACACGTGCAAGAATCAGAGTAAGAATAACAATACTCAGAATAAGTACCACCAGAATAACAATGGTCACACTTGTTCTTACTGCGTTCATCTGTGATACCGCTTCACTCTGGACCTTAGTGCACAGTTCACTCAGTGTCGTATTGATATTACTGTTGTCAGCTTTTATCGCAAGTGTATTTGCATCTATGGTTTTTAAATCTGAAAAAATAGATTTCAGGTTTGCCAGATACCCGCCTGATACTTCTGCAAGAGAAGGATCTGTTGTATACTTGGGAATATTTTCCTCAATTTCTGTCATGCGTGCCTCTATCTCCTGGAGATTTGAAGCCACATCTTTTCCTTCAACAACAAGCTTACTGTACGCTGCCACCATTGAATTAAGTTCTTCAAGATTTCCCCCGAATGAATATACTCCTGAAACCGCACCACCGACCTTATAAAGGTCTTCAGGAACCATCAGCGAGTCTTCGAGATATAAATCATATTTGAGTGTCGGGTACTTCTCCAGATCGTAATTGCTAATAGGTAAAGTAACCTGCGCTTCTTCCCATCTGTTGTTAGAAGCATCATACTTACCTGTAATCTTGACAGCCCTGCCGCCGTCAAAATCTGCCATCTCAGCATCCTCAAGTCCGTCACCGGCTTTCTCCGCTATTTCCATATCGGATAAATCTACCTGAACTGATTCAGAACCATTTCTGAGTTCTATATCCTTAACAAAATAGGCTCCCTTGTATGTAAAAGTTCCGCCCAGACGTACTACCAGATTGTTTCGCTTTCCAACTTCCGGCCGCTCAAGATTGTAGACAATTTTAGTGTAGTTTTTGCCGTCAATTGTAACACTTGTGCCATCAACACCGGCAGTAGCCTCTGACCAGGGAATTTCAACCCAGTCATTGTTATTAACGAGGCTGCCAAAACTATCCATAAGTTCAGCACTGGAAGACGCAAACTGCTGATATTTACCTATAGAAATCTCATATCCTCTTTCAGAATGGATTTTCTTTATTTCTGTGTAATTTGATTTGTTTTTGGAAACATTATCGATAATAGAGGTAACGGTATCACCGTAATCCTGCCCCGCAAGAGATTTAAGCTGATTAGCTTTTTGATCCATCGTATCCAGATTGGTAATAGTATCATCCAGATATTTTTCATCTACATAGTACTGGTATTTGGCATCATTGGCCAGATTCAGTGCCTGAAGCAGATTTATCTGTTCAACAAGTGAAACTACCTCGCTGATATTGCCATTTCTGTTAATAGATGTAACGCCTACAATTCCAATAATGATAGCTGCAGCAATTCCCAGAATACCCATAACCAGGATTTTGCCTTTTACCGACTGGAACAGATTTCCTTTAGAATTTTGATCTTTATTCTTTTTCATATTGATATCCTCACGTTGTAGAATCCAGGTTCTGTGCGCGTTAACCTAATAATATTCTACAACTGTTCATGGATACCAACTATTAAACTTCTCTTATTTATTGCAATTATAATTTATACAATTTTTATATGCATTATTACTTTTTTTATAAACAATTGTATCTCAATTTAATTTGTTAAAATCACTGCATATATGGGATTATTTTTTTCATGAAATAATCATTTTTTACTGAAGTGTAACCTGCAATATGGTTTTCTATCAGCGATACAACTGCCTGTTATACGTCTCTTCGCGTAAATAAAAGTGCATGAAAAAACCGGGGCTTAAAAGATAAGCCCCGGCTTCATTACGATTATTAAATCTATATTTTCACTCATACCTGCCTGATGTTTTTATCAACAGATCCAAGAAGTTTTTCCCACTCCTCGTCTGAAAGATTTCCAAGATCCTTATCTCCTTCCTTTTGAGCAAGAAGGTTACGGGTCTCCTCCAGCATCTTCAAAAGCATGGAAGCATCCAGCTTTTCCCCTGTGTTTACCTTGGTAAAGGAAGCTTTTGATTTTGACAAAGCTTCATCCCAGTTCTGCTTTTCTGAAATTGCTTTTTCCAAAGATAAGTACCTCTTTTCAGCAAAAGGATCAGTAACCGCCTTCAGTGAATGAAAGCTTCCAAAGCTGTCCTTAACTCCTGTTCCATGGGCATCAGCATACTGGCAGTATGCAAACATCTCTATGACAGTTGCATTCTTGGGATCAACTTCATCAATATTAACATCAACATTCTGACTGTTCACATGAACTCTGACTATTTTAGCATCTGTCCCGGGTTTAATAACCTCCGATGCGGTCATTATATAACTGTTATTATTGTCAATCGCAATTGTACCCAGACCACGAATAGACTTTACTATCTCTTCCTGCGGTTCAGGCTCTTTATCATTTATTGACGCAGCAGCTTCCTGCTTATTCTGCAAAATGCTGTCATCACCTATATTCCACCTGCCACTGAAAGACATGGCCTGAAATCTGACACTGGAACTTGCACTTACACCGATTGGCCCGGTAATCTCATTGTTCTTATTTAGAACAGCTGTCTTAATGTCATTATTAAACTGAGTTGTTTTAGTGTAACAATAACTGGTCTGAACAAAACTGCTCTGCATATAATATTTTCCACCATTTATAGTATTTGTCATATGCATCACCATCCTACTAAATATTTAACAATAAAAAACCGAACACCAAAAGATCATATCAATCCTTTGATATTCGGCAATTCCATTATTCTTTATTTATATCGGCAACACTTTCCAAAACTTTAGTGCTTTGTGAGGAAAAATATATTTTTTATTCAGAAACATGTATACTATATATAATTGTTATCAATTTATTTAAGGAGTAAACATGATTGCAGAACAATTGGAAGAAAAAAATAAAAAACTGCGTGCATATATTAAAGAATGTAAAAGCCTTGCCATTGCTTTTTCAGGGGGAGTGGATTCTACATTCCTTCTTAAGGTTGCCCATGAAGAGCTTGGAGATAACGCGGTTGCAATTACTGCTAAATCCATATCTTTTCCGGAAAGGGAGCACAAAGAATCAGAAGAATTCTGTGCCCAAAACGGCATAAAGCAAATTGTTGTTGAAGTTGATCAGATGGAAATTCCGGGATTTAAAAACAATCCCCCTGACAGATGCTATCTTTGCAAAAAGCAGATTTTTCAGAGGATCATTTCTGCAGCGAATGAACTCTCAATTACAAATGTTGCAGAAGGATCAAACGATGATGACAATGATGATTACCGCCCCGGAATCAGAGCCATCAAGGAGCTGGGTGTACTGAGTCCTTTGCAATATGCAGAGCTTACAAAATCTGAAATCAGAGAACTTTCAAAGGAGCTCGGGCTTCCCACATGGTCAAAGCCTTCATTTGCATGTCTTGCCACGAGATTTGTTTACGGACAGGAAATCACTCCGGATAAAATCTCTATGGTCGGCAAAGCTGAGGAAGTACTTTTCTCCAATGGTTTTTCCCAGGCAAGATGCAGGATTCATGGTGACCTTGCAAGAATAGAAGTACCTTCAGCTGAGATTGACCGCCTGCTGGATAAGTCTCTTAGAGAAACTATCTATAAAAAAATTAAAGAATGCGGTTTTTCATATGTATCATTGGATCTTCTTGGCTACAGAACCGGTAGCATGAATGAGACTCTGGATTTGTAACAAATACCAGAGTCTTCTATACTGAAATTTACAGATCATTCATACGAGCTTCAAACTGTTCATAAAATTCATTAGAAATATCATAGGGTGTTAAGTAGAATTTCTGCAGAAGATTCATGTTTATCGCCTTTAATTCTTCTGTAGAAATTTCGGCCGCCCTGTCTGTGATGGTCTTTAAATAAAAGTGCCACTTATCTATATAGGCTTCATATTTTCCAAAGTCAGGGGTGTCAATCCATTTTTTTATTTTTATCTTGGTCTGGCGCTCCTTGTGACATTCATTAACCTGAAGAAAATACTTGTGAGTGCCGTTTTCGTAAATTCTTCCAAGAGGAAAAAGTCTGCAAATACCGGGGCGGAACTGATGAATGCTACATCTTCCCAGTTCATTCAAAAAAGTGCAGCTGTCAGTTTCATTCATCTTAAGGCACGGCAGTATAATTCCATCTGCGACCCTGAGCTCAAGATTCAGGGCAAGCAGCTCTTCAAAGCTTTTCCCAAGACCTTTTTCCAGACGAAAAACATCATAAGGATCAAGAGTTATGGATTCGCCCATGCCACAGCAACATGCATGACAGCCGCTGCAGTCATCAACACCGAGCTTTGCCATATCTCCGGCATCATATAGCTTTCCATCTGAAATTTCATTTATATCAATATCTCTGTTCATATTATCTTTCTTATTATCTCAGTGCCAGATAACCGGCAGCTCCTCTCTCTGAGAAACTTCAGTAAGAGAGGCTTTTTCTGAAACAGGTAAAAATTCTGAATTTTTTTCTTCGGGATTTATTTTATATACCGGAGTTCCATCGCCCTTCATAAACGCGGTTACAAATTCATCAATACTGTTTATTTTATAAGGGAAGCTCAAACCTCCCATTGCCTTCATAGGAAATGCATGAATGTCGCTGCCGGCTGAGCCTCTGAAATTTCTCTCTTTAGCGTATTGATAACCCAGCGCATTCTGATAGTCAGGATTAGAGGCATTGTAAACCTCTGCTCCGTCACACACTGAAGGTGTCAGATGAATTGCTGACAAATAGTATCTCTCCCTGTAAGGATGCGCCTGAATCATTATTCCGCCGCCCTGATGAACAGTATTAAATACTTCCTCTCTGGACATTGTCATAATTCTTTCATTCTCGAGAAGCCATTTTTTATCAACTCCGTAAAGAAGGTATTCATCTCCTTCAAAATTAAACTCTATACCGAACATCACAGTGAAATCAGTTCCCTTCGCTTCATTCAATGCATGTTCGTAGCCCTTACAGTACAATTCTACCCTTTTATCCCATGGAAGATTTTTGGGTACGCAGCTGTTTCCGTTAAAAAAGTGATCAGTTACGATTATTCCGGCATAACCGATTTCCGACATGTATTCGATATAATCCGTAGCCGGAGTTGGTGAACATGCGCTTCCTTCCACTGTGTGAAGATGTGTTTCATAGATGTAATTCATTGTTTCAGGTATCCTTTCAGAAAGCTGTATGTATCAAATACTCATGAAGTCCGAAGCTGGTATGTATCTTGTAAATTCAAGAGTCACCATATTATAATGCATTTTGCTTTTGAATTCATTAGCCGCGAGGAAAATCATCATGTATAAGGCCTTCGCCGGAATATCCTTCGCTTTCTGAAAAATCCGAATCATCCTCATCACTGAGATAATTCACATATTTCCTGTCAGTGAGAATGCTTCGGAACAGCCCATGGCATCCTTCAGAGCAGTCCCTCCATGTATCGTCAAAATTCCCTGTATACCAGGGATCTGCCACATCACCGGTTCTGTCTGCAAATTCCAGCATTTTATAAATCTTATTCTCGGGATCCCCACCAAATAATCTGTTAAGATCCCTGATATTCGCACTGTCCATTCCGATTATGAAATCGAATTTATCATAATCCGTCCTTGAAGTCAGTCGCGCTCTTTTTTCATTAACACCAAGCTCATTCCCCGGCACTCCTATTCCATACTCTCTAAGCTTTGCCCTGGCCGGCGGATACACAGGACTCCCCTGCCCGTTCCAGATCTCATCCGTATGGGTCGCAGATGATTCTATATGAAACTTATCCGCAAGATCCTGCTTGGTAACTATATCTTTCATAATAAATTCCGCCATGGTAGAACGGCATATATTGCCGTGGCAGACGAATAAAATCTTAATCATTGCTCTAAAGCCCTCTGTTTCTGCGGTTTCCCGCATCTTGTTATTTTTCTTTTTTGTGGTTTACACCGCATAAGATGGCATATCTTGGTGTATACTTTCCGGCAAGTGGGGTAAAAATTGGGGTAAAACTATTAAGTTTGCCCCTTCAGTATTTTCAAGGCTTTCAGACAATCTTCAATTCTCGAAGTTCCTTCTTTGCATCCTCAAATCCTATATGAGTATATGTGTTTAATGTAACACTAATATCCGAGTGCCCCATTAAATATTGAAGTGTCTTTGGATTCATCCCCGACTTTGCCATATTCGTACAGTAGGTATGCCTGCAAATATGTGGTGTGACTTTTGGCATCTGTACTTTATAAATCTTATTGTATTTCTGAACAATATGCTTAAAGTAGTGATCCCAATGCAAAGAGTATACCACGCTTCCATCCTTATCAAAATAGAGGAAACCTGTTTTTCCATCTATCATAGGCTCTACATCAGGTGGTCTTCTTCTGGCAATTATTTTTCTGAAGCATTCCTCCACTTCTGCAGACATTGGCAGTACTCTTTTGCCGCTTTCGGTTTTCGTTTCTTCAACATAGTATCCGTACTTAGCCTTTTTCTGCAACTGATGATCTACATTTATAGAATGATTCTTGAAATCGATATCAGAAATTGTTAATCCACAAAACTCTGAAATTCTCATACCTGTCTTAAAAAGAATATATATTCCTTCATAATATCTGGAAAAATGCTTATCTCCCTTTACGAATTTCAAAAACTTACGCTCATCCTCTCTTGATAAAGCCTCACGCTGAACACTGTCATTGATAATCACATTAACAAGCTCAAAATCGAATGGATTCTTCCTTATTAAGTCATCATCCAATGCAAGTCTGAATGCCGGTCTTAAGACACCTCTAATATTATGAATCTGACTGTAGCTTTTTTCTTGTTCTTTTTGCAGCTTTATTAGCCAAAGTTTTGCATCGGACTTACGAACTGTATCTATCCTCTTTTTTCCAAATGAATCTTTTTTCAGAAAATTAAGAACTGTCCCGTAATTAAGCATCGTAGTATGCCTAACGCCCACCCTTGTATCGATATACTTTTTTGCCAGATCAAATACAGTAAGCCTTCCACCATCAGTTACTATTCTGTCAAACTCATCAGCCTGTATCTTCTTCTCAAGCTCTCTTAAGGGTTCCGTGTCCTTCTTTCCCGGAGGTTTTTTATCGTGAATATCAAGCCTCCAGCTATACACATCTTTTCTTTTACCATCCCAAGCAGTATATCTGAATCGATATCTGCCATCTGATCTCTGACTTTCTCCATCACGGAGAAGCCTTCCTTTATTATCTTTTCTCCTTTCAACCATGCTGTATCTCCTTTTCTGTGAAAAGGAATACTTCATCCATGTCTATAAATATCATGTCCATGGTCATATGAAAAGCATGGAAAAATCTCTTAAATAACTTCCGCTTCATCCAAGTACTCCTCAAACATTTTTCTCTTAATTCTTGTATGAGTTCCAATCTCAATAAGGAAACTAGCTCCTGTGTTTTCTGCTACCATACTCCTAAGTCTTTTTTCACCAATTCCAAAATAAGTAGCTGCTTCCTGTATACTCAATGAGTATTTCCTCCAAATTGGAATCTTACTTTCTTCCATATCGTTTTCTCCCTGGCACCCCCAGCTGGATTCGTATTGCTTCATTTATATCTTTCTTCATTGCTTCCTCAGGGATTGTTCCTATATAAGTGAATATTTTTGTTTTATCTATAGTCGTAATCTGCTCTGCCATAATTGAAGACTTCTCATCAAGGCCTCCCATATGGTCTATAAATACATGCGTAGGTAGCCCTCTGCTCTTATGAACCTTGGTTGTTATTGGTAAAACAGTAACAGTTGGTGAATACTTATTGCCTACATTATTTTGAACTACAAGAACCGGCCTTACCCCATGTTGTTCGGATCCAATTCCATCACCTAAATCAGCAAGAAAAATGTCTCCTCTCCTAATCTCATCCAAACTTCATCACCCCTTCCTATGTAATAAAAAGAGCGCCTTCCCTACAATTAAGAAGAAAGCGCTCATGAAATCATCAAATATGTTCTTATCTATTTGTCCTCGACACCCCGATTCCGGGAAGTCATCAGGTGGCTGCAGCTGACAGCTCCATAGGCTACACCTCCCCGCGGATCTCGCCGGGCCGCTCCCATTACGATGAGTTGTGGCTGAGCGGAAGTATCATTATCCATGTTATTGTCATCGCCAGACCGGTGCTGCCGGTTTCCAGGGAGGCTATCTCGCACAAGGCGTACCTATGAAGCTCTATATAACAGGAACGTACCTGATGAATGATTATGAACTTTTCAATGTCCGACGAAAGGAGTTTTTGTCCTCTCACTTATCCGAACAGAGAAAGCCATTTTGGTACCCCTATTCTTTAAAATTTTTTATTTTTCTTATTGCCTCGCTCAGCGATTTGAGTACATTCTTATGAGAAACGCCTTCTAATTTCGCGATTTCTCTAATAGTTAGTCCGTTGAAAAAATATAGTTTTAGTCTTCTGCGCTGCACCTGCGTAAGTGATACTATAGCCTTTCGTAGAAGTGTCATTTCTTCCAATTGAATTGCAATATCCTCCGGCTCATCCTTAGAAAAAATCGAATATATATACTCAGTCTCGCCCTCAACATAACCGTCCAAAGAACAGCTCCGCATTCTTCTCATCCGATGCTTAGCTTCATTTCTGTCAAATTCTTTTAAGACCTCTCCCTGAACTTTTGACATAAACAAGCATGTGCTAAGTGCTCCAAGTTCTCCGTTGTACTTTTCTCTAAATTCTTCAGGACTCAAATCTGTAATTACCGCAAAGTGACATCCTCCAGTAAACCCTGGATACTCTCTATAAAGATCAATAATCTCATATTCTTTCTTATTCTCGTTATTATTCATTTTCCGTTTCCTCCGATTTTTGAAAATTGATAAGTTCCAAAAATCGGGGATCACGGATAACGTCCTATGAAGGTCTCCCAAACAAAAATATGCAAATCCAAACACCATATGGACAAAACAGAGGAAATTCCTCTGGCAGTGTTCAAATCTGCATGCTAAAAATGAGCAAAAAAAAACGTAGCAAAACAGAATACCCTCTTAGGATATTTCTCTCTGTTTTGCTCCGCCTTTCAACGATTCTGTGCCGTTCTTAGCCGCTTAAGCAAACTCTCACTATCTGCTGCGAGCTTTCCGGTCCTGTGCCGGATCCAACGCCTGATACAGATAGCTCATCACTTATTCAGTTTAATTCAGTCAATATGCTATGCCCCAACATAGCGTCGTTCTTCCATTAATCTGAAGCCAGCCTCATCAAGTATTGCAACCAAGCGACTCTTGCACCTTTCGCATGGTCGCCCTGATACGCCATAACCAATAGTAAGTAAATATCTGCCACAAAACGGACAATGTACTTCTATTTCCTCTCTCCTTAAGATACTTTTCCCTTTTTTCTCCATGATTTCCTCCTATAAATATATATATAATTTTTCCTCATAAGCATATTAATGTCTCTTATATGTGGCATAAATTATGGATAAAGTCTGTTATAAGAGATATATGTCTCTTATATGAGACTTGCCGAGTCTCATATGGCTCTTATATATTCTGTTTTCACTATCCCTTTATTCTTAGAATACTGTTAGAGGTAATTGACAATGAAAAACACTACTAAGAAAAAGGGAACAAGAAAACACGTTGCTGATCTGCACGAAGGACAAGTTGCTTTAGCTGATGCCATAAAAGAAGCCCGCGAAACTACAGAAGCCAGAAAAAAAGTCACCCAAGAGCATTTAGCAGAAAAGTCACTGCTTGAATCTGAAAGCATAAAGCGTATCGAGAAAGAAGAAGGTAATCCCCAATTCTTAACTCTTTACCCGATTATCAGAAATTTAGGTGTAAACCCTTACAGAATCTTTTATCACGAAAAATACAACGAATGTCCAAATCTTATGGATCTTGTTCATTATATTTTTGTAAACTATTCCGACTCTGATGCCAAAAGAGCTAAACGCGTTGTAGCTGACCTCCTTGAAATGCTACATTCAGAAAACACCAAAGATATCGAATAAAAAAGAGCCTACTTCTCCGGTTAAGGAAAAGCAGGCTCTCCACATTTTCATGTGCCTGGCTCGGCGCTTTTTTCTATCTTGAATTCTATAACATTTACAATTATTGTTTTCTTACACTTGTGACAATAAAGTGGAAAACGAATAAGAACTGTATCTTCATTAACTTTAGTTCTCGTCTTCGCATCACAATCCGGGCATCTCAGCCACCTTGAATTATCTTCCATTTCTTAATTATTTCGTTTATCTTGTCCCCTACAAAAGCAACAGTAAGTTTCTATCACATTGCTGCATGATAATCAATGCATATTTCATGAATGGACCTTTTTATGTCATGAATGGATTACTATTATCAATTGTCAGGCAAGTTTATTTCGCTCCTTCAGCATTTCCCGACGCTCAATAGCTTCCTCAGTCAATTGTTTCTGATAATCCTTTTTCTTGTAATACTCTTCAAGCTGCTTCTTTTGTCTGGCAGATTTTTGAGCTCTCCTCTGCGCGTTAGTATTATTATTGTTTCTCTGTCGATTCTGAGTACTCTGGTTTCTTATCTGTTCCATTAACTGATCAAGCTTTTCTTCATCCGATAATAGTTCAGCCTCGCGTCCTTTTATAGCCATATCCACATGCTGGATAGTCCCTGCTCCCCCATTCTCTTTTAGGAACATGCCTGTTTTCCGGATCTTTCCGTCAAGAACCTGATCTGCACCATCCATTCTGAATTCTGTTTCTTCTGCTCCAAGGAAAATCGCTCCGACACCTGCATCCTTAAGACTCTTTAACTCATCGCCTTTTTCAGTCTTGTACCACACTTTGAGCTGATCAAAAACCTCATCATTTTCATCTATCCATCCATTTCCATCTATGTCATATTCTGCAAGATCCTTGAAGCCATCACCACTTTTCGCTCCAAAAAGCTCATTTCCATCGTTAATCTTGCCATCTCCATTTTTATCCAGTGTAAGGAACCCGCTTCCTTCACCAAGCGTAGAGATCTCATCCTCTTTTCCATCAGCATCCAGGTCAAATTTGAATTTCTTATCACTAAGCCCTGCAGTGTCGGATCCTGTATTTATGATAAGTGGATCAAACAGCGCATCTAGCGGAGAAGCCATCGGTACAAAAACTTCTGACACTTTGCATCGTTCCATTGAGGCGTTCATATCAACATCAATACTTCTACCATCTGTAGTTTTGACTGTTCCCTTAGCTTCATATGTTGTCATTTCCTTCTCTGTTGTTTTATCGACAAGACCAACAAATCCCATGTTGCTGCCTTTTCCCGTCTGGCCGTGCTGTTTATCATAATATCTTGACGCTGTACTGTTTATCTCACTCTGATCAATTCGCATATATATTTCCTCCAGATACTGCCGAGACACAAAAAAGCACCTTCGTTCAAAAAAGATCCCTCGAACAAAAGCGCTTTCCGTAGCTTTAATCTATGTAGTTTTTCCTTACGCCAGCCAGTTTCCTAAAAATGATGAAAGTCCATAGTTCCCGGTAAGCCCATAGCTGCTTCCTAACCCATAACTACTCATCAATCCATAAAGGCTATTGGTACCATACAATCCATTGCTGCCATAAGCACTGGTTGTACTATTTCTTACAGCTGTCGCAGCCACGCTCTGAATCAGTGTAGAATTAGAACGGATTCTCTGACCAAATGAACCATCCCTGCCAAGCAGGTTTTTGACTTTATCCTTATCAGCTGCCTTAAATTTCTTTTCATCAATGCTTAGTGTTCCGTTTTTGCTGTTATAGCTGATACCAATTTCACTTAGAGCATTTTTATTGCCAGCAGCATCATTTTTCATGGCAGTAGCTCTGGTTCCGATAATTGTAGCTGTGCTGTTCTTTGCCTGAGAAACAATGTCATTATATCCATCAACAAGATTCTTTGCACTGTTATACAGCTCATCAGTATTTTTATCACTATAGATATAATCGCTGCCAAGTGTCTTCCCGGCTGCCTCTGCCTTTACACCGCCCTCAAGCACAGAACTGTTTGCTCTGGCTGAACTACCATAAAGCTTGTTATACAGATTGCTGTTTCCAGTCGAGCGGATATTTCCAGTGTTTCCATATCTGCCTGATGAAGAAGTTCCAGTATTTATACGAGTACCTGATTCAACAACCTCCCGTCTTTCTGCCCTGGACATTTTCATAAAAGTATCCGCATAGCTTGCCTGCGCAACAGCCTGACCTTTAGTGAGCTGTTGCCTTCCACTATTTCTTACTGAACCGGTTCCATATCCACTCCATACAGATCCAGCGCCTCCGATTTTACTCATTAACACTCCATAATAATCCATCCCAAAATTCATGAGATCACCTCCTCACAAGGAGCTTTTTCCTTTGCTATTTCAAGTATCGTCCATGAAATGAGACAATTAAATAGGATTGTAACGAACGGACAATTTAATGTAATGAATAGTCATTTTTCTTTTGACTGCAGCATTACCGTAACTATAAAAGTATTTAGAGCAGTCTCCACTTTGACTCCGCCAAGATATTTTTCTGCGATGTTATTCACACTTTTCAGCCCGATACCATGCTGCCCTATATCCGATTTTTCCTTTTTTCTACTAACTATTGAGTTATCCTTATCACGTATAACCGTTCCATCATAAGAATTTTCTGTTTTTATCAGATAAAAGTTATCTTTTGAAACACCATACAGCTTAATAAATCGATCTTTTTCCGGCACCAGTGCAACCGCTTCCAATGCATTATCTAAAAGATTATTGAGTACAATAGCCATATCCATAGCACTGATGCTCTTATCCCCAGGGTAAGAAAACTCACTCTTAAAAGAACATTCCTGTTTTTCTGCCTGAGTTGCCGCTTCATTTATTACAACATCAGTAACCGGATTACCTGTAGAATATTTCACCCCACCGGCATTAAGCTCTATGTCCATTTCACTTAAAAAATCACTTGCATCCTGATATCGATTATTCTCGATAAAACTCTTTAAAATCATTAGCTTCCCCGCCATATCATGACGCAGAGTCCTGATCTGATTGTAATGATTTTCAGTAAATTCTATCTTTTTTCTCAGAAACTCCTGCTCCTGCACCTGTTCCTGAAGCAAAAGATCTTCTTCCTTTAATCGCCTATACCGCTGCCAGGTTGCTATGGCCGATAATTCACCTATAAAAATAAGAACTGCAAGAATTGGCAAGGTGTATCTTAGACTTCTTTTTTCATCCAGCAAAACAAATACTTCCTTTTGTAGAGGAACGACCATGACATCTACAATCATGTATGAGATAAAATAAGATACCGCAGAATAGATTGAAAGATAGACAGCTTCTGTCCAGGTCATATCATACTGTTCTGGACAAATCCTTTTTATTAATAAAAATTCCATCCCCACCATTACAGTCATAAATATTACTTGAGCCATCATCAGCAAAAACATCCTGAGCCACAGTTCTTCTATCGCTCCTTCCAGCGAATAATCTATACTTCCTATGACCATGTCTGTTATTGAATTAGAAGCTGCTGTATTGATCAAGTGCCAGACATAATATATGTTCTGCCAGAGAAAAAACACAAAAAGCATATGTGGCATTGCCTTTTTGTCATAAAAATAGAATATGGCAATGATTGTCAGAACACTTATTATGGTAAATAGCCCTTTTACAGGGAAGGGAAGAGAATACAGACATAATGCTTCTATCGTAATTACTGCTGATAACACAATCCTTTTTACCCTGTTCAAAACCTCTTTTTTTATAAACAGGCGAATGAAATAATACAAAAATATGCCTCGTATCAGAATTATTGATACTCCATAAAATTCTTCTATTATCCTAATTTGCACTTCTGACATATACACCAATTACCTCGTCACAAAATATGATCCATGTATGCTTTGACAAAATCCGCATATTTATATTTTGAAATAATGATAGAATCTCCGCTGTCCATAATGGCTTCTGTCCTTGTGTAGCCTCTGATATGATTCAAATTCACAAGATACCCTCTATGTATTCTGAAAAAATCTTTTCCAAGTTCCTCTTCAAATTCCGACATTCTTTTATACACTTCGTAGATTTTGCTTTTGAGATGTACAGTAGTTTTCCGGCCATTACTTTCTACATACAAAATGTTCTTTATGGCTATCTGTAGTGTTACTCCACCTGTCTGGATTGTTGTATACTGCTCCCCTGCATCCTCTTCATATGTAGCTTCACATATCATCTGGGCATCCATTTTTTTCATTTCTTCCACTGCTCTTCGGAGTTCAGACTCAAATGCGGCTTTGGATATTGGTTTAAGAAGATAACCATATGCCCTTACACCAAAAGCATCTCCCATTCTGTCGGGAATACCGGTAACAAATATGATAAGTGGTCTTGAAGCCCTGATGCTGCGTCCAACCCGTTCAATTCTTTCCCCCAGAGCTTTAGCTGCCTCAATTCCATCGGTACCACCCATAGCTATATCAAGAAAAAGCACATCTATTTTTGTTCCTGAATCTATGTCCTTTATCAGGTCTTCAGCCGATGAATACTCTTTTATTTCTGCATTGTACATACTTCCCGAAAGCCATCCGTTAAGTAATTCTCTTACTGCTTTTTCATCATCACAGATTGCAAAACACATTTTTCCCATAATGTGTGAACCCACTTTCCTCTTTTATTGTCTATCACATCCATATCATCAAAACTAACAAGCATAATGCCGTTAACAACAAAGTTATCTCCATAGACATAACAAAAAGCTTAACATGATTCTTCATGTAAGCTTTTTGAATTCCAACTATATTTTAATCATAACATTATGCCAGCACTCTCTATAGGTCAATGTTATGAATGGTCAGTTTTATGTCATGAGTGGACATTATTCCTTCTTATCAACAGCCCGTGGCAACAGCGATGAAAGTGCATCCGAATATCTTCCCTGGCTATTATACGATCCACCACCCCTTGCTGCTGCGTTAGTAATCGCCCTTCCTTTGTCACTCATCTTTGACGCAAACGAATTATACCCGGTGAAAAGTGTCTTTAGTGTTTTTATATCTGAACTCTTAAGCTTATCCTCATCCACCTCAAGCTTATTATTGGCTCCTACACTTATGCCCACCTTGTTTAATAGATCCTCATTTACTTCAGTTGTTTTAATCATCCATGTAGCAGAACGTAGCACATCTTTGGTGTTTGACTCTGCAGCACCATCCAATGTTCGGTTGTAACTATCCACAAAGCTCTTAACAGCCTTGCCGATACTATCCCAATCGTACTCTTCAGTTACTGTCTCTTCACCTGTTTCCTCATTTTTAGTAGTCTTCTGCTTTTTTTGCCAAAGAGAGTCCTTCATCAGATTCTGCGCAGCTTTCGTCAATGTGCCTGCATTACTTGCCATAGAAGTAAGCTTTGTAGATGAGTCCTTACCTGCAGCAGCATTTTCTGCTTTCTGCTTGGCATAGTATGCTTTCACAAGCTTTTTGTACGAGCCATTTCGAAGCATAGCATAATCAGAAACATTAAAAGGGCTTGTTGCACTTGTGCTGGTATTTATATTTAGCCCCGATAAAAAAGAGCTTGCATTCTGATTATAATCGCTGAAATCATAATCAGATTTATCATAATAACTACCACTTAATGAGTCTCTTATCGTTGACATCTCCTTGCCCTCCTTTGCTTCACTGTGGATGCAATCTTTTTATGAAAGTTGATAATTTCATGAAAGAGCTTGTATCCATCATATTCCAGGTCTCAGACCTTAATGTCTATCCTTTTTCTGTGCATCATTAGTTCTTCCATCCTCTGCTGTCCTGTTAAAGTCTTCCCATCTATGCTTTGATCATTTTCCATTTCTTCGGCAATCAGCTTATCATCCTCTGGTATATCTTCAACAGATTCAACTGATTCCATGTTTTCATCCATTTCTTCAAGGTTCTCTTCAATCTCCTCAATGGATTCTTCCATCTCTTCCATTTCATCAGCGATATCCTCAAATTCATCCATGACATCCGCAAGAAGTCCATCGCTCTTCTCCACTCCGGTTGCTTCTTCGATAAGCTCTTCTTTGCGCTCTTCGGGTGTCTTGGGTGCTGCTTTCTCAGCTGCTTCAGCAATCTTCTCTCCGGTCTCCCATGCCTCGTCAAGCATATGAAATACCTGTTCATGGTTGTATTCCGCTTTAACCGCAGCTATCTGATTATCATAGTCTTCAATCATTTGAAGCTTTTTCTTGATATCTTCAATGGACTCAGACTGAATATTTTTCAGATTATGCTTTTGGTTCTCGATAAACGCAATCTGATTATCACGTTTTTGCTGCCTCTCCATTCGGTTCTGCTCAGCTTTGGAAGAAAAATTATTAAACAAATTTAAGCCCTGTACGTTTATGTTCATATACAGACCCTCCAAAATGTCATTGCTCTGTAGCATTTGCTGTAGTAGCTGCAGTCTCTTCTTCCTTGGACTTGTAGTAATCATCAAAAAGTTTGTTTGCAGCTTTCAATGTTTCATTACATATAGATGGAAGATCTCTCCCCCATGCACCAGTAGCCAAATTAAATCCCTTTTCCATAGCTTTCTGCATCTTTTTCATTTTCTCTACATCATCTCCTGCAAGAGCTGATGCAAAGTCAAAAAGTCTCTGAGAAGTCTGCTTTACGCCATAGTATCCATCTTCAGAAATATCCTTTTGTGCCTGAGCTTTAGTTGCTGCATCAACCTTGAAATTCCCACCAGCCAGTTTTTTCCAAAAGCTGTCATCTGTTGCCTTTCCAAAAGCTGAAACCTGGCCTTCCAATGTTTTCCTGACAATTTCCAGAAGCTTGTTCCTCTGGTCCTCTTCAGCCTGTTTCATCTGCTGAACTATTACAGCTCTGTCTGCAGGTGACTTCTTATTTATGCTATATAAACCTGCATCCTTTTCACTTGTCTTTTCAGCTGTCTTCTCGTAAACTGCAGCAGACTCTTTATTCTCGTTTGCTACTTCCTGAACACTATCAGTTTTCTTTCCGTTTTCAGTTCTATAGTTTTCTGTGTTCAGCACTGAATAATCAGTATTTTGAATGTTTCCTACTAATCCTGTACTCATAACAAATCCCTCCTAAAAGTCATATTTCTGCATCGACCATTCCACCTACTTCTGTCATGCCTGCATCCTGTACCATCACGGGCATATCATCTCCACCAAGTGATAGCGATACTCCACTATCAAAACCTGATGAAACTGACGATTTCCCCAAATTCTCTTTTTCTGCCTGAAGCCTGTCAAACATTGCCTTTAGATACTTTAAGTCAGCCTTCATGATATCTCTTGCTTCATCAGATCTGTGTTTAGCCTTTAGTTGCTCAAGATCCTGCGGCTCCATGGCTCCTGAAAGTGCCTCAGCCATCTCATCGAGCCCCTGGTCTAGCTGAGCTGTTTCCTCAGCCTCTTCATACATCTCCTCAGCAGACATTTCCAGCTTTTCCATAAGGGCTTCGAATTCTTCCTGTTCAAGTTCCTTTATTTCTTCATCAGACTGATCATTTTCTAGTGGATTTTCCTGCTCAGAAGGCAATTCTTCGTTCATGTTCTGTTCAGCAGTTTCTTCCATCTTCAGGTTTTTCTTTTTCTTCTCACAGGCACGCTGGACCATTTCTGCATGCAGGATTGCTCTTAAAATCTCTTCATCATCGTACTCTCCGGTTTTCAGCTTTTTCTGTAGGTTCCCGATTTTCATCCTGATCCCGATAGAAACCTGAGCAGCTTTTGCGGAAGTCTTGGCACTTAAGACCTGTGCTGAAACCTGCTTGAAGCTATACATTGCCGGCTTCTTCTTTTTTGAGCTGTTACCCGTTTTCCTTGGCCTGGACATAGAGATAGTCCCTACATGATTACCATTAAGGTCATATAGGCGTTTATAGTAATATTCAGTATTTCCTCTAATTTGTAACTCATATCCATACATAGTTATCGCCTTCTCCACTTCGTTCCGCATACAGTCTTACTAAGCTCACAAGTTCGCTAAGTGCGACTAGCATCCTTGCTTCGCTACGCATACAGTCTTACTTGCTGTTGGTCTTAGCACATGTTCTTTATGTGCTTAGAGCAACACATGTGTTAGCAAATCCGCCAAGTGCAACAAAAAGGATCATTCTGCCCATAATACATACATCTACACCAAATACACTATCTGCATATAGGGTGATGCAAAGGGTATAACGATCCTCATTTACTGTATATTTTATAAGTTGCCATCCTTGCATAACCCCATACTCTTCCGTGAGTACTTAGCTTGATTTCTTAATTTAAAAATCTATGTCAGGTCTTTACATCAATACTCACACTGACGCCTTCTGCTGCAGACACCTCTGTTCCTGTTGATTTTGCAATCTTTTCATCAATATGCGGAACCTTTGTATTGTGCGTGGACTCTGAAACAACGGAAACTTTCACGCCACCGACATCGATCTGCTGTGCCTTTGCATTTTCTTCGTCTGAGAATCCGGATGCCCTTGCTTGTGCATTTTCGACTCTTGCAGCTTCTTCCGCTCTTCTTTCTGATGCAGCCTCCTGAAGATGCTGTTCCTGTTGTTTTCTCTCAGCTCTCTTCTTTTCACGCGCTGCTTCAGCTCTTTCATTCTCTTTCTGCAGGGTCGCATCAGCTTCCCTGGCTTTCTGCATTTCCTTATTAGTCTCAGCAATCTGCTCCATATTGTTATTTGCTATGTCTTCAGATCTTTTCTGAGTTTCAGCCAGTTCTTCTTTCTTTTTTGTGGTATCCGCGCCGGATGCCTCATCTCTCTTGATCTCAGCATCCAAAACACCGGCCTTACCATCCATCTGCTTTTTCACTCCCTGCTGAAGCTGTATCTGTTTCATGGATGTACTGGCAGATATAAGAGACTGAGTCATAACATTTGTTAAAGCCATCTTACTTACCTCCTTCGCTTCGCTACGCATACAGTCTTACTAAGCTCGCGATGCTCGCTAAGTGCGACTAGCATCCTTGTACATAATATGGAATAAAATATTGAACTTCCGCTCTCGCTTTGCTCGCCGGAAGACGTTCGGACTAGGCTCAAAAATACTTCGCCAAGTCCTCTCAGCTCTATCAAAGGCTTCGGACAGTTAATAAAAAAACCTTATAGATTTTTCATGAAACGACCTTTTTCAATCATGAATGGACTCAAATAACCATCATTGCAGTGAATATAACCACATCTCCCTCCTGTTCAAGCTGGGTAGTTCCATAATACTTTTCTGTAATCCTTCGCATATTTTTCAAGCCAAAACCATGCTTATCACGATCTGTCTTCGATGTTTCCATAAGTCCGTTCTCATCAGAAGGCCGCAATAGTCCGTTATAGCTGTTCTTGACTTGGATCATGAACATATCACCACTACGCCAGGATTTTATCTCCACGAAAGATTTATCCAGGTTTTCTGCAGCCCTTATAGCATTTGAAAGAGCATTATTCAGAATAACGCCCACATCTATGGATTCCACTTTACCTTCTTTCGGATAGTGAAAATCATCTACAAATCGTATTCCAACGTCCTCAGCCTGTCTCCGCTTCTCTGAAATCACTATATCAGTGACAGGATTTCCGGTCTTTGCATTTATATCTACAGCATGGAAATCCTCAGACCAGTCATGTAAGTATTGTAAAGCCTGATCACTATTGTTTTCTTTTATTAGATTACCAAGCACCATGATATGGTTATTAGTATCATGCCTTATCCCTCTGATATCTGAATAAACTTTCTCCATTGAATGAACATGCCCTGACAGCTCGTCAATCTGACTGTTTACAAGAGAGTTTTGGAGTACTTCTTCCTCTGAAGTCTTAATCTTTTGATAAAAATAGATCACTGCAATCATAGTGAGAAAAGCTACCACACCAAATAATGCACGCATTTCATGATATACAGGATATCTATTCCAGAAATATTCACCCGAAGCTTTTTCAAAAGCTTCTTCCATAAATGTACATATCCAGTAAGATACTATTATTGTTATGTACGTTGCTGATAAAAAAGCTAATTCTCTCCATTCCATAAGTTCTTTTTTACGGCTGTACATCGTTTTAATCAGATGTATTCCTATAACCAACAAAGCACATCTTATTACAGCATGAATAGCTTGTGCCAAACCATAAAGCATAATCTGCTGTAAATCTCCTACCACTTTAGGATTCAAAAATGTCACAGAACATATTAAGTTCCATGGTAAGATTGCCAGTTCCATTGATATCCACAAAAGCAAATACATAGTTATTGATAAAAAAATTTTCTGCGGTATATTTATCCTCTCCGTTATAGCGGAGATAATACATACTGCAGCACAGCCAAGAGCATAAGCAGTCACACCTGAAAAATTTATGGTAGCAAAATATAGTATAGACATCGCCATTGCATAAACCGCTCCGAGTATAACAGCACGTACTCTTTTTCTCATAAATGGTATGTAAAATACTGACACAAGTACTGCATTTAACAATACATTTGCAATCATTGATATCTGATTTACCTGATCCCACATAGCTTCTGTAATCATTTATTCTCTTAACCTCTATAAATTATGGAAAAGCTGCTTACTCCGCTCTCTTTTTGTTGTAATCTATCAAAGCTTTTACAAAAATTGGATAGTTTTGTTTTGAAATAAGTGCTTCCCCCTTAGACATATAGCACTTTCCTGCATCATACTTCTTTACGAATCGCAAATTTACAAGATACCCTCTATGAGTCCTGAAAAAGCCATCACCTACAAGCTTTTCCAGCTCTGAAAGATGTCCATAATACTCAATTTCATCGGTTCTTGTGTGTACGATTATCCTGGCCCCATACACTTCTGCAAATATAATGTCAGAAGCGCATAGTCTTATATGACTGCCTCGTGAGTTCAACATCACATACTTCTTTTGAGGCTTTAATGTAGCTTTGGCTATTTCCTCTTTTGCAGCCTTTATCACGCTTACCAACTTCTCATTTGAGAATGGCTTTACAAGAAAATGGAAAGCTCTCACATCAAAAGCATCAAATACATATTGCTTTTCACCTGTTATAAAAATGATAACAACATCATCACTAATATCACGAAGTTTCCTGGCGACATCCATTCCGGACACGCCGGGCATCATAATATCCAGGAGAATAATATTCGGCATATAACCATCTTGTTCAACAGATCTCAGCACATCTTCCCCTATACCAAAGCTTATAATCTCATCATCCGGAAATGATGATTTCAGCTCCGACATTATTATGTTTCTTATTTTTTCTTCATCATCACATACTGCTATCTTCATAAGGCAATAATCCTCCAAGTTATTCGTATCATAAATACATAAGAAAAACTATGATCTCATCACGAAACGACCTTTTTCATTTCTGAAATGATTCAGTTACAGCAGAAATTATTCATCTGCCTTAAACCTTATAACAAAATATATCATACGTATTCGTTAACAAATGCTCCATATTATGATAATTGTATTCGGTGCGTATCCATCACAGAATACGCACCTAGAACATTTACTTTTTGTGATATCTCTCATCGTTCATCTTCTTCATGCGTTCACTGGCAGCCCTTCTTGTACTTTCAGAATTCTGAGCAGGTGAATAGAACTTCACGTACTCCAACAATCAAAAGCCTCATCTGCAGAAGAGATTTTTAGACAGTAACTTCAGCTTATTCTTATGCTTAACAGCGTCGTCGGCATGATCTTTTGAAATCTGTTCTTTTGCCGGTTTCTCGGAATGCTTCTCCATGAGGCTATGCTTTTCCACAAAGTTATGCTTCTCCTTACCGATCTCCTCAATGCCAAGCTCAGCATCAATCTCCTTTATCAGTTTTGAAGAAGTAGTCCGTATCTCTTCCATGGATGCCTTCAGTTCCTTGGTGTCCTTACCCTCACTCCAGGATGCGATATATCCGAATGAATAGTCGGAAGTATCAATTCCAAAGTGCTGGCAGACAGTAAACGCCACAGATTCCGCGATGCATTCAGAATCATTTCGTGATTTCTGCTCTATGCCCTTTGCAGCATTGATATCCCTGTCGTCCAGAAGACTGTGAGTAATCTCATGAATCAGGGTTTTAATAGTCTGTACTTCGGACATATTTTCATTAACAGCAATCTCCTTTTCAGCCATGTTGTAATGGCCTTTGACTTCACCGGGGATATCATGGAATTCTACAGGAACCTTTGAAACAGCCTTCAGCGCATTTATTATCTTCTCATAGTCCTGAACATTTCCGGACAGTTCTTTCACACCTATGGTGGGAAGCTCTTTACCATCAGTATCAGAAACATCAAACACACTGGTCACTTTAAAGCCGGCATTGACATACTCAGGCTTCTTTTCCGCCTGAGCCTTCCTGTAATCCTCCATGGTCTGTCCCGGAGCAAGAATAGGAATCATGTCATCTCTCTGTGGTTCTTCCTTCTTTTTCACAACAGGCTGGATGATCCTGATACCCTTTGAACCCTTTTTCACGTAACGTCCAAAGTTCCGGTTCCATGCCTGATAGCCTGCAACCAGTGTTGCATCCGGTCTCTGCATCGCAATGAGCAGAGTGTTATTGAAGCTGTAGGTATGAAACTTTGCCATGGTACTGAGATAGATTTTGTAATTCTCAGAATTGAAAAGATTCTTAACACCCTCTTCCAGTTTGTTCATTACCTGGTCCATTTTAGCTTTTTCATATTCTTCGTTCATGGCAGTGCCTCCTTTCTGTCAGAAATCAGTCTGCTGATCACACCTCAAAAGTCACATCCTCACCACTCTCATAGCTCTTAAGGATGTTCTCCTGAAGCATCTCCCTGAACTCCTTGTTTATGGGATATGCGATATCCTTGTACTGAGGCTTTCCGTTTTCGTCAGTTGTCTTCATCTTGTAGCTGGGCATGGACATGAAGAGGTTACCTGTCTTGCTCTCCACAATGGAGATGTTTCTGACAGCAAAGTTACTGCCAAAGGTTACTGTTGCAACTCCCTTTACTCCGTTTGATGCGTTCTCAAGTGCCTTTGTTCTAATGTCTACTCTCATAGTTGTTTTCTCCCCTCAAATTGAAATTTTTTTTGCTATATTGATCTGTTTTTTGTATTCCTTTTTCTTCGGGCCATAATCCCGGGTCGACCCTTGCCCACGGCAAGGTCGCATGCAAGCAGTGCATTTGTCAGACAAATGCGATTTCCGCTTTTACAACGAGGCCTCCGACCTCGAGCTACGGTTCGGCTTTGCCTTCACCTTTTCTCTCTCTTCCGCTTCCTTCTCAGTAAGCAGAAGTTCGAGGTTCTTCCTTGCAACAAGGTAGTCCTTTTTCTCTTTTCTCAGCTGCACATACTGCTGAAAATCAGGTCTGTTGGCAGCAATAAGTTCGCCGTATTCTGCACGGAGTTCCTTTAGCTTTGGTATCTTTCCACCAGATACTCTGTTAAATATCTTCCTGGCATCCTGATGGTCCCTGATCTCAGTCTCATGCTCTACAAGATATCTTTTGCTGTAGCCACTCTTTCTGTAGGCAGTGTAAACCTCGGCAGTCCTGGAATAGGTTATGATGGCATTCTGAAGTTCCTTATTCTTGGCCATTCGCTCATTCCTGGCTTTTATCTTTTCATTCAGGGCATCTATCTCCGCCTCCATTGCATCTGTCTTTTTAACAAGTTCTTCATAGGAAGCTATGCCATGTTCTTCCAAAAACAGGAGCACCTTTGCACGCTGTTTTAAGTTAAACTTCCTAGCCCAGTTCTCATAACCCTTGCCTTTTCCCTCCTGCATCTTCTTCTCGATATCCACAAGGAAAGATAAGCTGCTGTCAGAAATATGATGTCTGCTCCGTTTCTCGTTTTTGGTGTTCATCCGCTCCTCATAGCGTGAGCGGATCACGGAAAGATCATTCTCCAGGCAGAGCATATCTGAGAGCCTGCCAAGGGCCAGTCCTGAGAAATAGAAATTTCTGAACCGGCTCTTTCCATCGATTGATACTGAATTGAATATCACATGATTATGGATATGATGCTTGTCCGTATGAGTCGCAACTATAAAAGCATGCTTCCCCTTGGTGAATCGCATTGCCAGTTCATATCCGATCTCATTTGCCTGTTCCGGTGTGATCTCCCCAGGCTTGAATGCCTGCCTTATCTGATAAGCGATAACATCATTTTTGTGAGGCTTTCTTACATTGTCCTCATAGGTTCTGCGCGAAAGAAGGAATTCCCCAAGGATGGTATTGGGATCACAGCCATAGGTGCTAACATACTTTTCATCTTCTGTTTTTCGCGAATCCCTGACATAATCGATGCATCGCTTAAGGCACTCAGCTACAGATTTTGTCTTGATATGATGAAGCGCTATGAGTTTTGTTGCTGCCATCCATTTCCCCTTTCCTTTCTTTGCACAGAAAAAAGCAGCCCATATTTATGAAAATACAGACTGCTCATTTGCCTATTTCAATATTTCAGCTTCCTGACACGGAAGCCATTTCAAATACTTTTCTTATCAGAAATCCTGGTAGAGCTCCACTGCCATATCAAGCAGATGCTCACCAAATCCTATCGCAAGCATCACTGCAGATATCATGATTCCGCCGATGAACGTTATCACAACTCCCCATATGCAGTGAGTTGCAAAGCAGAAGATAATGAGGACAGTTCCTATAAGGAACATAAGTCCAGCAATCATTCCGGACAGATTTACAAACATCTTCACAAACATGTTCGCCGTGAAAACCATAAGGAATAATGGAAAAAGCATAACCTTTACAACAAACTTTGCAATACTCATCTCGCCACCTCCGGTCTAAAAAACAAGTCAACTGTGACTATTTGAATCTCAGAAACCATATCCTGTTACAGTTATGATATGACTGCAAAAATCATCTGCCAAGTTTGCCGATTACCTTATCTGAGAAAAAGCTATCATCATATTTTTTGTATGCTCCCAGATTTCATCAAGACGTTTTTTCAGATCTTCCATGTCCTCAGCATACACATCTCCGAAAGCATTTGCCTTCTTTGCATACTGGTTGAGATTGTTGGAACACATGCGGAGAAGATACACTATCTCACCAAAGTCATCCGTCTTTAATCTCACGCAGTAACCATCCAGCATCATCTTTCGTATATACATGCTCATGCTGCTTACACCCACCTCATCCATCTTGGCGATGAGCCTGGCATATTCCTTATCTGTCAATCGGACCGTAACTTTGTGCGTGCGCTCTTGCATGTTTTCTCTCCTTTAAAAGCTTCTCTTCTTCTATGGCCTTTTTCCTTGCTTCTTCATACTCCCTGGCTTTTCTTCCTGTAACTTCTGTATCATCCGCCTGATTAAGGACTTTATAAAGATCCTCAAGGAACTCATGTGCCCACTTGGGAACTTCTTTGCTCTCATCCTCTGCCTCTTTCGGAACAGAATTGATTATGCCATCGAAGTTATTGTCATTGCCCTCAACTGCATCCTCCACAGATTTGAGATAATTCTTTTTTGAATGGATCGTGTGCTGTTCAAGAATGGATTCCTCTTTTTCTGTGAGTTCCTCCTCCTTGTTCAGTCTGTCGTTTGCAAGATCAAGTCCGCTCATGCCAGTACTCCTTTCGCCTTTTTGTAGTTCTCGAGTTTCTGAAGAACTGATTCCCTGCCATCCTTTTTCCCATGCTTTATCTGCTGTTTCTTTTTCCTGGCTTCCTGCTTTTTCGCATCCACCACCTGCCCCATCCTGAAGCTGTAACTGGAAAGACGGTTTGTGATTATCTCAACCTTCTCCTCAGCAGTCATTGGTGTGCTTAAGTCTGCTTCTACCATGATGAGCTCCCCCTTTCGTAAAGATCTGTTTTCATAAAGCAAGGCCACGGATATTCATTTCCGCAGCCTGCACCACAAATATTCCGCTATTAAATTTCCGGATCTCTCAAATCTCAGTCCTCGGATTTATCGTTCTCCGTATCCATCTTCTCAAGAACGTTTGTCTCCTCATCCTCCTGAAAGTCCTTATCGGGATCTTCTTTTTCCCTCTTTATAAAGTCTTCCCTGTTGGAATAAATATAAAATCCACCGGCACCTGCAAGAATCAGAAGTATAACTATCATGGCAACCTTTGAACCACCCTTCTTCGGAGGTTCGGGTTCAGGCTCTGGTTCTTCCTTAGGTTCCTCAACTACAGGAGCGGGTATCTCTTCTTCCTCAGTCTCACCCTTAAGCTCTTTTATTTCATCTTCATCAAGTAGTGAAAGGATGTCCCTCTCATCAACGAGATTCAGGAAGTGTACTGTGTTCTCCCCCTGGTCATCGCGGTCGATGATGATATAAAAGATATTTCCGTTTTTGGTGGTAACAGTGATGAACTGCTTTCCTGTTTTCTCAGGACTTCCATAGTCATCAACTATTGTAAGGTTCCCTTCAGGTGTAAGAGGTCCCATCTCCTCCACTTCGTCCTCCTCAGCAGGCGGATCAGGTACTACTTCCTCCTCTGCTGTTTCAGCTTCAGGATCAACATAAGCATATGCTGTCATGGGACTTACAAGAAAACACATGGCTGTTGTCACTGCCAGTACCGTCCTGAGCAGTCTGTCCTTAATCTTCGTTTTCATCAGTGATCTCCTCCTCATCTTTTTTATTAACGATCTCCCCAACGCTCTTTCCTCCGGGCATGTTGCCCTTTGTGTAAGCGATGAGTTTCTGCAATTCCGCAGGAGTGATATCCGCAGCCTTCATCATTTCATGGACAGCGGTCTTCTCTTCCTCCTGGCATTTTTTCTCAAGTGCCCTTACCCTTGCATCTATCTCAGCCTTTTTCTCCCTGGCTTTTGCAAGCTCAGCCTTGTATCTGTCTAATCTCTCAAACATTTCTCCCCCTCTTTGGCACCACCTCAGTGCGTAGCCGGAAGACGGCCATAACACAAAAAGTGATTACGCCAGTACTTTGTATTGACCGAAGCATATCCGATGGGATTACCGCAGTGGATCATCATCCCGTCTCCAACATAGATACCCACGTGACTCGCACCGGAGGTATTGTATGTTCTTTCGTAAAAAATAAGATCCCCCGGCTTTGCTTCTCCCGGTGAGATCTCCGTACAATACTTCCTTAGTCCCTGTGCAGTTGTCCTTCCCACATGCCATCCGCAGTGATTTATCACCCAGCATACAAATCCCGAACAGTCAAAACCTGTAGTGGGATTGCTTCCTCCCCACACATAAGCCCTGCCAAGATATTTCTCAGCCTCAGCTATCATGGCTGCAAACTGCTGGTCGGTGAGTGCTTCACCCGGTACATGATATTCTTCCTCATCACCATCGCCGTAAACATCATCAAAAAGGTAATCCTTGTTTCCATAGGTGTACTTTAAAAGTTCATAATGCTTTCTCTGCTTTTCAGTCATTGGCAAATGCTTTATTACTTCATTAAGTCCCTTATTCTCAAGTTTTACCTTAAGAATCTTTACCGTGTAATCATACCGCCCCGGTGTTCCGTCAGGATTTGTCCAGGTCAGTGTCCTGTTCTCCTGTCTCGCTGTATATGTGAGCTTGTACTGCTTCTTGAAAAGCTCCTTGATGATGGCCTTCATGTTCTTTCGCTTGTAATCATCATACTTTGCTGTAAGATATGCCGCCAGCTCATAAGGATCATGTCCTATCTCATCAAGTTCGTACTCATACTCATCATACCCGGGATAAAGCTCAGGCGTTTTGGTTATGGTATCGTCCAGGTCTTCTTCCAGTTTCCGGTAATCTTTTTCAACACCTGTGATGTCCTCATCATAGGCACTGAAGGAAGATGTTGCACCGCCATCATTCATGGCAGGCATTATCATCATGCAGCTTGAAAGAAGCGTACAGAGCATTATTATGAGCAGTGCTATCACTATGATAAGGATAAGGATCTTGGGATTCTCTTCCACAAAACTGATAATTGCGGTAAATATGTCGCTTATCTTTTCAGACAGCTTATTGGCAATATCCTCAAGTCTTGTAAGGCCGCCCTTTGCTGCCTCGCGCTCCTTTTCCCTCTCATAATAGGACTTCCTTGTCCTCTTTTTCTGCCATTCTCTTGACCTGGCATTTGACCCGTCCATGGGATTCTGCTCATTGGAATGCTTCTTTTCTTTTTTGTACTCTTCCTTTCTGTCTTTGTTATAGGAATCCTTGAACCATCTGTCTGCTTCATATGCAGCCCAGCCTGCAGTACCTATTGCATCATCAGCAGGATTGTTATCTTCGCCGCCATCAGAATAGGAACTGCCAACAACTTCTGTCACGGCTCCTGATACAGTACCTACGGATTTACCCAAAGTATCTGTAGCTCTGCCCATAGCACTAGCACGTTCCTTTGGATTACTGATACGGAACTTATCGGCGATTGAGGCTTTTTCAGCTGCATCACGATTAACAAAGTGAACCTTATCATATGCTTCCTGTCCGACATGTGCAGTCTCTTCTGCCATATGTCGGGCATCATCCTGCTGATGGATAAACTTCTCCTGCTGTGCCATCTGAGCCTTTATGCCAAGAAGTTCTTCGGATTCTCTTCTGCCCTGAAGAACCTGATTCGCTGTGGCACTATCATAGTCTGTGGAACGGGTATAATCTGAGCCACTGTTATAAGCTGTGATGTGGGAATAATCTGAAGTTCTGTCATAATCCGTAGTAAGAGTAGTATCTGTGGAACTGGGATAAACTGTTCTTCCACCATCACCAATAATCCTGCCCGTCCTTGCAGCCCTAATGTATCTACCCCTTACAGAAACACTCTTACTTCTTGTGTATACAGTATTCTTGTACTGAGCATTTGCTACATCTTCACCATGAATATTGTCTGCAACAGCTTTTGCTTTTCTGGCCTGCACACGCCTTCTTGCATCTTTACTATCCGGAACACCACTGCCTCGTCCCTGCTTCAGCTTTTTTCCATAGTCCGCTTCCATGGAGGACTTCGTCCTGAACTTACTCTGGTAACGCTTCTTAACATCCAATGTCTTATGCTCCCTTCTCTTCCTTGTACTTCGCAATCTCACAGGGCTTTGTTGTAAGCAGCTTGTAGAGCTCAAGATTCTTCGGGAAATGATCTGCGAATGGCAGTATCAGATTTCCAAAGAAAAGCAGCCCTTCACCTTCTCCGGACTGCGTTACAAATTTAAGCTGATATTCACTTATGCCAATCTTTCTCGCCAGGATATCCCTGTCTCCCCTCGCCTGATTGAGCATATATATGAAGTCTGAGTTCTCCAGTATATTCTCGATTTCAGGTGACGAAAGGAGGTCCTTTACATTCTGCGTGATGGCTGTCGGTATGCCGCCCCACTTACGGAATCTCTTGTAGATTTCCACGCTGTAGCTTGCTGTCTGGGGATCTCTCAAAAGGAGATGGAACTCGTCCATATAGTAACGGGTGCTCTTTCCGGTCTGTCTGTTTGCAGTAACCCTGCCCCATACAGCGTCCTGAACGATGAGCATTCCAACTTTCTTAAGCTGTTTACCAAGCTCCTTGATGTCATAGCAGACAAATCTGTTATTGATATCAACGTTTGTCCTGTGATTGAAGACATTGAGCGAACCCTTTACATATATCTCCAGTGCTGTAGCAACGGTTTTTGCCTCCGGCTCGCTCTGTTTAAGAAGCTCGTTGTAAAGGTCCTCAAGGACAGGCATCTTTTCAGGATCAGGATCCTCGAAGTATCTGTTATAAATCTTGTGGACGCATCTGTCTATTACAGTCACCTCTACCGGAAGAAGTCCTCCCCTGCCTCCCATTACCAGCTCACAAAGCGCAAGTATAAACTCAGCCTTGAGCGCTATGGGATTGTCGTCTTCGGAATAATTCTGGTTGATATCCATTGGATTGATATAGTGCGGAGAATTGGCACTTATCTTTATGACCTGACCATTAAAGCTCTCTACAAGCGGCGCGTACTCTCCCTCAGGATCACATACTATGATGTCATCGTCTGTGGCGAGCATGACATTTGCCATCTCACGCTTAGCTGCAAAGGATTTACCTGCACCGGGTGTTCCCAAAATAAGGCCATTTGGATTAAGGAGCTTTTTTCTGTCAGCCATGATGATATTGCTGGTCAGCTTGTTTAATCCATAGTAGAGAGAATCCGTTCCTTCCTGAAACAGCTCCTGCGTTGTAAACGGAATCATGATCGCAGAGCTTGATGTGGTCATTCCACGCTGTATCTTGATATGGTTCCTTGCAAGAGGAAGGCTGCTCATAAGTCCCATCTCCTGCTGATAATCAAGTCTTACAAGAGAGCAGTTATGCTTCTGTGCGATACTCTTTGCCTGGAACACGTTTGTCTCAAGCTCACGCTCAGTCTTTCCGGTATTCATGATAAGGAAGGTTATCATGAACATTCTCTCGTTCTGCGTCTGAAGCTCCCTTAAGAGTTCCTTGGCATCCCTGCCATAGGTTGCAAGATCCGAGGGAATGATGTCCATATCATATCCGGAACGGACTGCCTTTTTCTGCTCCTCTATCTTGTTTCTGTCTAGTTCGGTGATCTTATGCTTTACATCCTTTATTGCAGTATTCTGATCAATGGACTGCATGTGGATGCTGAGTACCTGAGATGAATCCATTGAAAGGAAATCAGCCAGCATCTCATCATTTATCTCTGATGCTGTTATCTGCAAAAAGCTCATGGCACAGAACATGTCTCCCATCTCAAAGGATTTCTTTTTCGGAAATGCAAGTGAACTTGGAACGATGAAGTCTTTCGGTCCAAGTCCTCTGTCAGTACACCACTTCCAGTCGAACATGAACTTTTCCTCATCTCCCATATGGAAGATGTCATGCATTACCTTTAGTCGCTCCCATCCGTTAAGGCTGACTGCCGCAACTCCTATGTGTTTGAAGTTGTTCAGCACATCTGTCTCGATATGATTAAGTCTCGGTTTTGCCTCTCTTATTGAAGCAGCATGGATTCCGAAAGTAAGGTACTTGGTCTTTGTAAGGCCGTTGTTACCTTTTTCAAACTGTGTCTTTAGGAATCCCGAATACTGGTCTCTCGTTCCATTGAATAGATCCTGCCTGAGCGGTATCCTTATCCTCTTTTCAAAGCAGGTCGAATCGGTGCTGACTTCTATAAATGTCAACGAAAACTCCACCGTGCTGTCAAAGAAGTTAAGGAAGCTGCACCACTGCTCGAACATGATCTTCTTGTCCTCATCCTCCGCGAGCTTGTAATTGATGTCCTGGAACTGGATCGTCTTGGAATAGAAATCTCCTTCCTCCCTGCATATCCCGCTCGGGAACATCCTCTCAAAGGTCACTGATTCCTGCACCGAATGCGGTACCTTGTCGGATTTCTTTGCCGCATCTATGACCTTCTTTATCTTTTTCTTCTCGTCGGATGAGAGGCGTGCCGGAACCTTAAGGTTTCTTTTCTTTTTCTTTCTGAACATGGGAAATAACAATGTCCTCTACCTCCTCCTCAAGTTTTTTCTGCCTCATGTAGGCATCGTAGTAATTCTCTGTCATATATGGCCTGGTCCTTGGTCTCTTGAACCTCCACTGGATCATGTGATGGAGAATGGTCTCACAGTTCATGCCGTCCTTTTCATAAAGTGCTATGAAAAAGAAGGGCATCATGATCGCCATCATCACAAGAGTAGCTGCGCTGACGTTTTCCGTTATCTTCTTTGTAACAAAAAAGAGCGGTACCCCTACGAGCGCCGCCAGCAGAAAACATATGACCTGTCTTTTTGTGAGACCGAATATTATCTTATCCCTGACACGGGAAAGGTCTCTTGGTACTGATACGAAATTTGCCATTTTCTGTAACCCCCTTAGTCTATCTCGCACAGAAGATACTCTTTGCCAGTGAACCGGTCTTTAAGAGTGAATAGCAGAGGAGCACTGTGTATCCGAGTATTCCCCACATCGAACCCACGATGTCAGATGAAAATGCCACCGACTGAATAAGTGCCGCATAAACTCCCACGCACACCATAATGAGGAATCCCTGAAAGCCAAGTGCCAGAAGTCCTTTTAAGTAGTTCTGTCCCACCTGGCTCTGTTCCCTGTTACCAAATGTCGCAAACGGTATGGGTGCAAGACTGATGGTCAGATATATCTCCAGCATTCTTCCGTATACAACCACAAATATGAATGCTGAAAGTATCTCCGTTGCCAGATTTACAAACAGCACCTGGAAGAACAGTCCGAATATCGCAGCCAGATCCATAGCTTCTATCGTTGCACGCATCCCTGCGAGTGCCGAATCATCTATGGCAGTCGAAGACTGTATCAGACCTCCGGCATTGTTCACTACATGCTGGGCAACATCAAATACTGCCATCGTAATATCAAAGCAGTTCGTGATAAGCACCACTGCTACAAATGTCTTAAAGATCCATTTAAAGAATATCCACGTTTCAAAGTTTGCCAGGTTATTGTGCGCTATGATGAGCTGTATCAGTTCATAGCAGGCAATGAATGTAAGGATCATTCCTGCTATCGGCATTATCACCGACTCTGACAGTTCACGTATCATGTTAAAAACGTTCGGTTGAAATGCTGAAGGTGTTGTTGCCACCTGATTTGCCACATCCCCGACCTGGTTATTAACACACTGGAACATGCCCTGCATGACACTCATAACCCCGTCAACAAGTAAAGACTTAAGCCAGGAGGTTAATTCTTCTATAACTCTGTCCATAGATTGTTTACCTCTTTGCTTTTATTTATGGGGCCGGTCACATTGCCAGCCCCCTGTACGATATGAAATTTTCAGTCCTGCCATTTGCTATAGCGCGGCAGGTCGCGCTCCAAACCTTTATCAGAAAAGGTTTGCAAGAAGGGGAATAAGGTTGGTTCCGATGAGGCAGACTCCACCTCCGGCCATCAGCTGCTTGATTCCCTGGCTCTTTGCGCCAGATAGCGATAGGTAAGACTTTGATATTATCTCCATCTTTTCCCCCGCTCCACACCGTGCGTGCGGCTTTCACCGCACACGGCGTTCCATCGAATTCAGTAGCACAGGGTTTTAAACGTAACTTACACACTTCTTTACAGCGTAAAAATCAAAGAATAGTAATAGGTGGCATATCTGCCATAACACGAAGCTTGTTCAGCTTAGCAAGTTTTGAATTATCTAAATTAAGGGGATTAAGGTATCTGTCAATGGTTTCATCATTCTTAGCATGGATAATCACATGAATGTCCTTTGTTACCAATACAAGATTGTTGTATTCGTCGGTACCGCCAAGCCTGACAGGTAGCTTGTGATGACAGTGAATGTCATGTGTTTCCATGTGGACTCCCGTAACAGCGCACTTGCCATTTTGGGCAGCATACAGTGAGATTCTATTGTCTGCATACTCAACAGATTTGCCTCTGACAGGATTCCTCATAAGCCACAGCATTGTGCTTGTGTCTATATCCAAGTTCTTATGGATAAGCTGTCTACCCTCTGCCGTGTACTTATTTACAGATTTCCTCTTGTGCTGAGCATGTTTTGGCTGTGCATATCCTATTGGCATAATAGGTCTGCCTCGCAAAAATCTTATCTGTTTGCTGTTTCCATATTTTTCTTTGATGAACCCATTTCTCAGATGTCCATTTTTAGATATGTCGCCCCTAAGCCTATTTCTCAGCTGTTTATTGATACTAAATGCAAGCCGTCCGAAATCATCCACTGTATCGGTAGCGATACAGTAGTATTCATGAAGTCCCGCAACCACAGAGTTATATTTCTGTAGCTGTATGAACTGAGCATCTTCATTAGGTACATGCTCAAGGTCATGCACTTCCTTTGACAGCTTTTTGTGCGCTGATTTAAAAGCTTTGTCGCAAATATGCGACCTGACGACATATTTCTTACCCTTTTTACGGACTTTCAGCTTAAAACCAAGAAACTCAGAGTATTGCCTTTTCAGATTTACTACCTTGGATTTTTCTGGGCTTATATCAAGTCCAAGTCTGTCCTTTAGCCATTTTTCTGTAGCCTTGTAGGCTCTGACCGCTTCATCATGTGATGCACAGAAGATTTTGAAATCATCTGCATATCTGACAGCGTGCATCTCTTTAAGTCTGCTCCCCCTTAGTGCCCTATAAACATGGCTCTTTATTTCTGTACCCTGTGCGTTACTCCTTGTCTTAAACGTAGTCTTTGTCGGCATTAGCTCCCATTGAGAAGCTATCCACCAATCAAGTTCGTTAAGAGCTATATTTGCAAGTAACGGTGACAGGATTCCTCCCTGTGGCGTTCCCTTGGTAGGATAGGTTACTTTACCATTAGGCAACACCACTGGTGCTTTGAGCATTTCTTTTATGATGCATAAAAGCTTTTTGTCTCTGATACCTAGCGTCCATATCTGACGCATGAGTTTCGTGTGGTTGATGTTATCAAAGAAGCCTTTGATATCAAGGTCTACAACATGATACATGTGCTGTACCTGTATAAGCCTCATGCATTGCGCTATTGCCGTTTCAGCTGAACGATTTGGGCGAAACCCATTAGAATTCTCGCTGAATTTAGCCTCACAGATAGGCTCTAGGACTTGCAACACGCATTGCTGTACCACTCTGTCAACTATTGTCGGTATTCCCAAGGGTCGTGTTTTACCATTGGGTTTTGGTATCTCCACTCGCCTCACAGGTCGTGGATGATAGTTGCTGAACTGCTTCCGTATCAACTTTACGTACTCTTCCTCACTTAGTTTTGCGAGATTTTTAATAGTACGCTTATCGACTCCTGCTGTATCACTACCAGAGTTTTTCTTTATTGTTCTGTATGCTAGTTTTATATTTTCCTCACTTTCGATGATCTCCATGAGTTTTGAAAAGGTTTTACCCTTTTTGCTGTCTGCATACAGCTTGTCAAAAGTAGACTCCATGTCATAATACTCAGCATTACGGAGTTTTCTTTGTTTTGGTTTCTTTGCTTGCTGCTCCGAAGTCAACACAGGCATCCTCTCCTTTCGGTTTGGATTTTCTTTGTCTTACTCGAAGCTGTGTTTGTTACATTTTCATTTTTTTGTTTTCTGAATTCGACTTGTGGCTATCCCTCCACCGCTTACTTGTTCACGGTTTCACAGG
>CAMVLM010000023.1 GCA_947168335.1 uncultured Butyrivibrio sp.
ATACAAGATGTATCATTTATGATCTTTGTGGCCACGGTAAGAGCAAAGATTCCGGTAGAGAAAGGGTTACCATAGAGTCCCTGGCATTGGATCTTGGCGAGCTTATAACCAAATTGGATTGTGAAGATATCAATCTTTTTGGCTGGTCAATGGGGGGTGCTGTTGCATTTAAGTATATAGATATGTTTGGATGCGATAGTATCAGGCAGACTATTATTTGTGACATGTCACCCAGGTATTTAAATGATTCCGATTGGCATCTGGGAAGCAGGAAGGATGATTCCATAATTAAGTCGCCTGAAGATTATGAAAAATATGATTTCTATACTATTTTTAAGGATTTTTCATTAATATCCATGCCTGAGCTTTCGAAGATTCCGGAAACTGTTTTGGACAGGCTCCTCAGAATGAGAATTAGTAGCTGTAATGAAAAGATCGTGCTCAGCCTCATAAAGTCTATGGAAGATATGGACAACAGGGAAGTGGTCAGAAAAATAGTAGTTCCGCTGACTTTTTTCTATTCGAATCCCGGATCTATATTTTCTCCTGAACTGGCAAAGTGGTATAGGGACAATGTATCAAGCGCATTTCGGGCTGTGGAGTTCGAAGGTGATCACATGTTTATCATGGATGACCCGGATGGTTTTGCCAAAAATCTGGCGGAGGTGCTGCTCTAAAATGTATGTTAGGGGCTCCTAACTGATTGACATGGTAATATAATCTTGTTAGCGAAAGATAACGTATTGGAATGACTAACAATCAACCTTCCAAGAAGGATGGATCTATGAGTGATATATCCGGCTTATCTAATTATGTCACGGCGACAAAGAGCGTGACCGAAAGTTACAAATCCCAGAAACTGGAAGTTAATGCAAAATCAAGGAGTGCTAAAGCAGACTCATTTTTTTTCTGTAAAGTATGGGCAGTCCAGCTATTCTTCTGCAGCGGTTTATACCAAAAGTTATGGCACTGCAAATGCAGAGGGGTATGACCGTTATGGCAGAAAAACAGATGGCGCAGAAGGAAGCACTGAGAAGGCTGAGGCAAAAAAGGCAGAAAAACACAGAGAAAAGAAGCTGGAAGAGAAGCGGCGTGAAGAAAGGATACATGAAAGACATGAAGCTGCACATCCGGATAAGGACCATGATGATATCTATGAGGAACTTCGCAGCAAGAGTGTGTGGGAAGAAAATGAATTAGACTATACTTGTGGCATTTCTGATGATGAACTTACGCAGAGGTTTATTGAGTCAGTTCGTATTGATGAGGAGATAAGAAAGATAAAAGGACTCCCTACATCGGGTTATGATACTGATCTCAAGAAGGCATATTTGCTATATCCAGATGGGAGGAAAGAATATGTCTGAACAGGAAAAAAACATGCTTCCAGAAATCATGTTTTTTGCTGGACCGAATGGCAGTGGAAAGTCCACGATTACAAGAATATTACATGTCTATGATAACTCAGACAAACCATATAGAATATTTAAAAAGAGAAAAGATGCCTATTTCCGATGGGAAAACTAATTTTGGAATGTGGAAGCAATCGAAAAGCTAACTGGAATTGGAAAATATTCAGAGTATAAAAAAGTATGATGAAAGTAGTAAGCTTCGACAGTGGTCGAGGCTTTATTTCTTATGAATATACGTTTAGCTTTGGAACCCATCGGTGCCAAAACTACACTAGCAGTCAACATTGTAAAATGACCGAAGCTCGACCTTATAGAGGAATCAAAAGTGGAAGTGACTATAATCCGCCATGGAAAAGTAAAACACACATTATAAAAATAGCGAAGCTGTTGTAATGACGTTGTGATTATTTACAAAGACCTGTTGACTCTTCCCTTAGGGAACCCCTTAAGGTGGATTTATAAACAAAAAAGGAGGTTCTGAAAATGGAAAAGAAAATGACATCAGGTGAAATGGCAAAGAAGGCCGGAGTTTCTCAGAAGGCGATAAGACTTTATGATGAAAAGGGACTTCTTAAGCCAACAGATTATTCGGAGGGAAATTACCGTTTATATGACGGCGCTGCATTGCAGATTCTTGAAAAAATTGTGGCACTTAAGCAGATAGGTTTTTCTCTTGAAGAGATTCGTGATAATTTAAAAGATGGTGAGGTTTCTGATATCAAGGGTGCACTTGAGATTCAGCTTCAGAAGATGGAAGATAAGAAATATCAGCTGGAGAAAATTACGGACGCCATCAAGAGAACGCTGGCGCGGAAAGAAAATCTTGATTGGGACGATGTAGCCGGAATTGTTCAGAATGTAAGCATTGATCAGTCTGCAGATGAGCATCATTGGGATGCGCTTAAGCATACAGGAACTGAACTTGACTGGTATGTGAGGATTTTTGAGTCACTTAAGATAAAGGAAAATGAAAAAATTCTTGACCTGGGATGTGGATATTCCAAGCTGTGGAGAAATAATTGGACAGATATTCCTGTAGGGACAAAGATTACAGGCTACGATATTCATGGAAGCTGGGCAGATGATTTTGCAAAGTTTATTCCGGATAACAAAGAAACTCTTCCAATGGGTGTTACAATCAATCTGGAATTTGCTGACCTTGAAGAGGATAAAACCTGGGAAAAGATAGAAAGTGAAAGCCCTTACGATTTAGCAATTGCTCATTATCTTGACTATGAAGTAAAGGATTTTGAAGCTATAGTGTCCCATGCCAGCAATGTGCTTTCGGAGGAGGGTGTCTTTTCCTGCAATGGTGGTAATGTTGCAAAGTGGAACGAATACTTCAAAGAGGCAGTAGAGGCTGTTGGTGAAGATCCGGGTTTCATTGATAAGGTTGTAAAAGAACAGACACAAAAGAGGGAAAGCTTTATCTCTTTGCTGAATAATTATTTTGGACGAGTGGAGTCAGTTCTTTTGCCTAATTACTGGCATTATACTGAAGGTTTAGATATTGTCCAAAAGATGAAGGACTATTATGCAGGTCAGGAGAAAGTAATTGCCCGCTTTGAGGATAAGCTCGTTGATTATTTCCAGGAGGAAATAGCCAAAGACGGCGAAATTGTTATGGAAATCAAAAGCCAGTTCTGGCACTGCTATAAAAATTAAGGAGATTTAACAGTTATGTCCGGACAGATAACTCATATGGTTATTGCCAGCAGACTTATAGAAAAGTTAGGATTAGATGAGGGAAAGGAGCAGCTGATATTAGGATCAGTTGCTCCTGATTCAGTGCATTTTTCAGATGATTATCTGCCTAAGAAGGTTCATTCTCATTTGTTTGAGAACTGTGGTCCCTGGGGAGATACGCAGGATTATGACAATTGGATAGAGAATATTAAATCGTTTTGGAAAAAGTATGTTGTGAATGAATCGGATCAGGCAAATAAAATGTTTTTTCTTGGAATTGTAATTCATTGCCTGACTGATTACTGGAATGACCTGCTGATTTGGCGGGCTTTACAAAAGAAGATGATACCACCTATGAGCTATGACAGTTTTAAAGAAGGATATTATCCTGAATCTTTCAGAATAGACAGGTGGTTGTATCAAAATATAGAAAATGCTGATGTGCTCATGAAATTGTTGAGTGACTCAAGAGAAATGGATTTTGAGGATTATCTGAGGGCAGTAGAAATTTCTAAAATGAAGGATCATCTTATTAACGTGCAGTACAATCTGCCTGACCCGATTGATGTATCCGGACATAAATACTATTCAGCTAAAATGATGCACAAGTTTATTGAGGAAGTACCTGACAGAATTTGCGGTCAGTTAAATGAGTTTCAGAAGGAGATTTACATATAAGAATGCAGAACCAAGGGAGATTAAGCGAATGAATATTTATGTGGATTTTGATGACTGCCTGTGCGAGACAGCGCGCCATTTCTCAGAACTAGTGGAGAAAATGTTTGGGAAAAAGGTTCCCTATGAGGGTATGAAATATTTTAATCTGCAGAAGTCATTTTCTCTGGATGATGATCAGTATGAAAAGATGATGATAGAAGGTCATACACCTGAAGTCCTTTTGTCTTACGAGGAAACTCCGGGGGCTGTAGAAACCATAAATGGATGGATTGACAGCGGGGCAGAGGTCTCAATAATAACCGGCAGACCGGCAGGTGCTTACGAGGCATCCAGAAGATGGCTTGATGAACACGGGCTTGAACGTGCAAAGCTCTACTGCCTGAATAAATACGGCAGGGAGAATTTTGTAAAGAACAGTGAATTCAGTCTTGAACTTGAGGATTATTACAAAATGCATTTCGATGTTGCGGTTGAGGATTCCCCGGCAGCATTCAAATTCTTTGACCATCTGCCTGAACTTAAGGTGATGGTAATTGATCGTCCATGGAATCATGATACAGAGCTTCCGGGAGATAATTATACCCGCTGTTTTGATTGGGATACCATAAGGAAAAATTGCGCAAAATGCAATTAACTAATATAATAGAGATGTGATGTTCCTGGAAAGCAGGAACCACGGAGGAGATAATCACATGAGAATGCGAGGTAATTACTCGGTGCAGTTATAATGCTGGCAGCAGGTTGTACCGAGGTTATAGAAAAAATATGCTGTCACATACTGCACCGAACGGATAATGAGACAAATGGTACTTCCTGATACGCCGCAGCCATTCCCTGAACTGGAGATGTCAATTCAGAGGAAAAAGTTTGAGGAAGCAGGATTTGAGATAATCCGTGCAGAAGAAGCGTTCAGACCAATACGTTTTAGTGATGTTGGTGCTTTTGTGTGGTTTGCACACATCATTGAGTGGGAATTCCCCGGATTTTCTGTAGAGAAGTGTTTTGACAGGCTTCTTAAAATGCAGGATAATATAGATAAGAATAGTTTTGTAGAAGGAACTATCCACAGATATCTGATTGTGGCTCGGAAAAAGGATTGATTTTATAGGGCGGTAGGTTTTTGGCTTACCGCCTGTTTACTTATTACGAGCCTGAAAGCGGAGGTAAAGAGTATGAAGTTTTGGTGGTTTATGATGTTCGCAAATTGTCTGACTCCATTTCTCATGATCGTATTGGGGTGGCTCTTATGGAAGCATTATCCGAAAGAAATAAATAGCTTCATCGGATACAGAACAAGAAGATCGATGAAGAACTCTAAAACCTGGAAATTCGGCAATGAATTTTGTGGCCATTTATGGTACAGAATCGGACAGATATTATTAATACCTTCGATAGTGGCTCTTGTGCCGTTTATCAACAGTGATAAAGAAACAATAGGCTGGATCAGTTCAGTATTAGTAATGATTCAGATGGTAATATTATTGGGCTCACTTATACCTACAGAGCTGGCACTAAAAAAGAGGTTTACATTTGATAAGCCTGAGGAAGGCTGATAGGGATTTGAAGCAGGACCGGTAGTAACGATAGTAATAAATGATGCAGGCTATGAACTGCGGAATTCAACTGAATAAAGTATAAGGACACAGATTATTGATGAGGCATCAGACCGGGAGTGCAATGTACACTCCTGGCCCGACGCCTTTTCTTTATATAATCTTAATACCTGCCATCAAGCCTTAATATCATCTTATCCGATTAGATTATACAATTTGGGAAAATAAAGAAAATCGGAGGCCATAGTATGTCCGGCTTTTTAAAGCTTAAAGAAAAGCTTTCTTCATTTCAGATTATTATATTGGGATTTTTGGTTGTGATCTTTTTGGGAGCGATTCTCCTGATGATGCCGATATCGGCTCGCAGCAGGGAATTCACTTCCTTCGGAACGGCATTGTTTGAGAAGTAAAATGTTTAAGAGTATGGTATTATAGCAATGGAGTTTTGGAATAAGACTTTATAGAAATACATTCAGATTGGAATTTAGTAAATTATGACATCAGCACCAAAAACAATAATCGTAATGCCTGTTGCTAATGAGGCGGAAACCATGGAACAGGTTATTGATGAGATTTTTTCTCTTCCGTATGAAAATCTGTACTACTATCCTGTAATAGATGATTTTTCCAAGGATGACACTGAAAAGATAATCCGCAGGAAGGCGGAGAACAATCCGAAGATCAAACTGATTTATTATAAAGAATCCAGGGGAGTAATAAGCTGTTACCTTGAAGGATACAGGCAGGCGCTTGAAGATGGCGCAGACAGAATTATTGAAATGGACGGTGGAATGAGTCATGATCCAAGACAGATTCCCCAGTTTATTGAAAAGCTGGACCGGGGCTATGACTGCGTATGGGGATCAAGATTTACCAAAGGTGGTGGGGTTAGTGACCTCCCTTTTTACAGAAGACTTTTGAGCGGAGGCGGAACATTCCTTTCCAACCTTGTGCTGGGAACCAGACTTAAGGATATGACCAGTGGTTATGAGGCATTTCAGCGTCATGTACTGGAATCAATAAATCTTGACAAAATAATGTCTACGGGACATATGTATCAGACGGAGATGAGATTTTACTGCAGAAATCTGAACTGTGTAGAAGTGCCGATTCATTATGTCGGTTCATCAACAGGACTGAAAGCATCCACTGTTTTGGAAGCTCTTTCTATTTTATTCAAATTAAAAGAACACGAACAGTATATCTGGAAAAAATGAGTATTTGAATTCTGTTTTGAAAAGCAGATGAAAGGAAATCATGCCTGAAACGAAATATCTGATATTGGGAGCCGGCCCGGCGGGGCTTACTTTGGGACGGTGTCTTAAGGACAGAGGAATCACTGATTTTATAATATTGGAAAAAGAGAATGAGGCAGGAGGCCTTTGCAGATCGGAGGAAGTAGATGGAAAACCTCTTGATATCGGCGGGGGCCATTTTCTTGATGTAAGACGCCCTAAAGTTTGCGAGTTCATGTTCAGGTTTCTTCCTGAAGATGAATGGAATGTGTTTGACAGAGATTCAAGGATCAGGGTTCACGGATGTGAGATTTCACATCCATTTGAGGCCAGTATCTGGCAGCTTCCCACCGAAATTCAGAAAAAATATCTGGATTCAATAAAGGCAGCAGGCTGCAACACCGGAGCACCGAAACCGGTTATGTTCACTGACTGGATCAGATGGAAACTTGGTGATGAGATTGCTGAAAACTATATGCTGCCCTATAACAGGAAGATGTTCTCCGACACTCTGGATGAGCTTGGGACATATTGGCTTGAAAAGCTTCCCAATGTAAGTTTCGAAGAAACATTGAGATCCTGCGAAGAGCATAAGAGCCTTGGAACTCAGCCCGGGCATGCCAGATTTTATTATCCCAAAGAGTATGGATACGGTGAGCCTTTTGTGAGAATGGCAGAGAGTATGAAGGAAAATATAGTCTACGGTGCGGCTGTATCAAAACTATCCCTGAAGGAAAGAACTGTAATTGATATTAACGGTGAAAAGTATAGTGCAGAGACTATTGTGACGACAATCCCCTGGGATTCAATGGAAATCATTGGAGCAACAGATGAGTTTTCAGAGTCTGTGACAAAGCTTAAGCATACCGCGGTTGAGATAAGGTACGTGTCAGAAGATCCTGGCAGCAAAGCCCATTGGATTTATGTGCCGGATCCGGAGATCGCGTATCACAGAATTCTAAGCAGGTGCAATTTCTGCTCTGACAGCAAAGGATACTGGGTCGAAACGGTAAGCACAAGAACAGGTGCGTATGACTCCACTGAATGGAAGAACAATTTCAGGTACCTCAATGCCTATGCGTATCCTTTAAATACGATAGATAAAAGAGAATGCATGAAATTAATATCTGATGAGGCAGCAGAATATGGTGTTATAGGTCTTGGAAGATGGGGAGAGCATGAACACTATAATTCTGATGTGGTTATCGAGAAGGCTATGGTGCTTAGCGAAAGATTATAATTTTTTACAGGGAAGAGTAAAATGGGAAAAGTTAAAAAAGGCATACTCTGCGGCATGGTTTTTATCATTGCTGTGGGAATGCTGTTTGCATTATCGGTAAAAACAGGAATCAAAAACAAGTCGGAGGACGTAAGACCTCCGCTTTTTGATACACCCTCATATGTTGAAGTGTCAGAAAAAGAGCCGTTGACGGTAAAAGTAACTGCGGATACTGATGCCCATCTGGGAAGCCTCAGCGCAGTCATAGTTAATACTGATTCCAATGGAAAGGGAAGTATCGGATTTAAACTGGTTAAGGATGATGGCGAACTTATCTTTGAGACAGAGGTTCCTGAGGCAGCGGTCACTGTCGGTGAGTGGTTTGAACTGGGAACTCCGGAAATCATGATAAGTTCCGGAGAAAACTATGAGCTGACAATTGAGGCAAAGGGGTGTAATCCATATTTCATAAAGACTCAGATAGATGCAACAAACAGGATACTTCCGTTCACAGAGACTGTTGTAAAGAAAGATGCTGAGCTTGGCAATGGCATATCAATCGGTACATCAATTGTTTCTGATGATTATCTGACTTATGGAGAGATATTCTATTATTCGAAGCTGATAATTGTTTTGTTGGCAGCTGCCCTTATTATGTTTATCCTGCTTGGAAAAGAGGGAACTGTCTCATTATTAAATAAAATACCGCTTGAAAATGCAGTTAAAAATTTTGGTAGTGATATTTTCCTTGTTATTTTATTCATAACAATATGTTTTTCCATATATATCAACGGATATCTTGAGGGAATCAATATAAGTGCTGATTCTGCGGGGTATTTGAGAGAAGCTGTAAATATGGCATCAGGCCATGGTTTTCACTATGATGGCCTTGCCGGCTACAGTAACACATGGTTTGCAAACTGGCCTATTCTCTACCCGCTGATGATAGCTGCTGTGATGAAAATTACAGGAATGGAAGTTTATGCAGCCTCCAAGCTTCTGTCCATGCTGCTTGTGGGTGTGCTTATCGCAGTTATCAGATTTGTTTATAAAAAAGACGCCTGGTTTTATGGATTGTTCATGACCAATCTGGGACTAATGTATCTGTACTGGTATTCCTGGAGTGAACTTCCGTTTATTCTCTTTATGGTGCTGTTTTGTCTGGCTCTTACGCGGGTCATCAGTGATGAAAAGATGTATATCAGGAGTTATGTATTCCTTGGACTTACTATGATACTGTGCTTCCTCACCAGATACTTCGGTATTTTTACCTTTGGAGTGATGGGATTGTATATACTTGTACTTATGTTCAAGAATTTCAGGGATAACAATCACAAATTATTTAATTGGAAAGTCGTGGCGATGACAGTCACATCTGCAATATCCGGTGTTATTTGCCTGCTGTATCTGATAAACAACAAGATACAGAATGGCATGCCCTCGGGCGTCAGCAGATCAATGTGGTGGGACGATTATCAGAGTCTTACAAATGACCTTGTAAAAGCCCTTTTATGTGAGATTTTCAATATATTCCATATGGATGTTCCTTCATACATAAATACTATCAGCTATGGAAAAAGTGTTCTCATAGTTATGCTGGTAATATTGATGGGTGCTGTGTTTATCCGGAAGAATTGCAGACGTTTCACAAGAGCATCCGTTTTTATTACAACGGGTATAGTGTATTATGCAATGTTTACGGTAATCAGGTATTTTTCATCTATGGATACCTTTTACTACAGATTTTTTGCACCGGCGACTTTCCTTATCACATTGGGACTGGCGGAACTGCTTATTAAATATGTGAAGGATGGAAGGATATATAATTATCTGCTTGTGGGAGCAGCGGTTTATCTTGCTATTTTTGCATACGGTGATCTGACTGAGCATATTATGAAAAAGAGCATTCCGTACTATGATATCGTCCAAATGTCATGGGATGAGGATTATAGTGAGATTCCCGATCACAGTGTTGTTATCTTCAGTACCCTTGATTACAGATCGCTTTATTACAGAGCCGATGTTGTGGAAGGAACAATAGAGCCTTCCGATACTATGGATACATTAAGAGAAAGATATAATAACAGCAGTTATATGTGCATACTCACCTCAGATGCCATGGCTATGCGGGATGCGGGCATTTATGATTCCAGCATAAATGAAGCTATAGATAATGCTGTCAGTGAAGGAAATAAATATTGCGTCATAGGGTTGTAAATAATTAACAATGTTGTTTCCACATATTGTAAAATGAAACAAAGGATAAACCATATGGGAATCAATGTGAACAGAAATCGAATCAGAATAATAACATGTATAATTCTTATGTTACTGTCGCTTTTTATGGGGGCAGTATCTTTGATGTATTCATGGCCGATAATATATCTTCTTGTGTTTACTTTCTCGTTTGCACTTTTCCTTGTGTTTGGCGTGTATATTTATGTCTCCGCCAGAAGACAGAGCGATTATGAAAAGTTAAGACATGAGAAGGATGAAATAATAAAGGAAGCGGACAGGAAAACAGAGTATTTCGCAAATATGTCCCATGAGATAAGAACGCCGATAAATGCCATTATGGGTTACAATGAGCTGATTCTCCGCGAATACAATGATCCTGCTTTGAGACAGTATGCGAGCAATATAAGATCCGCAGCCAACTCTCTTCTTGCCATTGTAAATGATTCCCTTGATTATTCCAGAATAGAAGCAGGAAAAATGAAGCTTTTCCCTGCTGAGTATGATCTTGGCATCCTTATTGAGGAGCTTGTAAATATGACGCGCCCCAGAGCTTTGTCTAAAGGTCTGGAACTCAGATGTATCGTAAATGAAAGCATACCCAGAGTGTTGTACGGGGATTCTGACAGGATTAAACAGTGTGTTATAAATATCCTGACAAATGCTGTTAAGTACACAGAAGAGGGAGAGATTGTTCTTGCTGTGGATTATCAGGAAGTTCCACAAAATGAATCGGATGGAAAGACAGAGATCGATCTGGAGATTTCTGTTCGCGATACCGGAATTGGAATAAAAGAGGAAAACCTTAAGAGACTCTATAAGCCCTTTGAGAGGATTGATGAGGAAAAGATAAAATCAGTAGAGGGTACGGGACTTGGTATAACCATCGTCAAGAAGACTCTGGACCTCATGGGATCAAAGCTTGAGGTAGAGAGTGTATACGGAGAAGGAAGTAATTTCCATTTTACTGTCAAACAGGAAGTTATGAGAACGGATCCAATCGGCAATTTTGAGCAGCTTTATGCAGAGAAAATTGTTGATCAGATGGCATATAATAACAAATTCATCGCTCCCGATGCCAGAATCCTGGTAGTTGATGATGCGGAGATGAACCTGTCGGTTATAGAAGGTCTTTTGAGAAAGAGCAGAATTCACGTTGATTCAGCCCTCAGTGCGCAGACCGGAATTGAACTGGCAAGAAAAAATGATTATGATCTTATTTTCCTTGATCTTCGAATGCCCGGAATTGGTGGAGCGGCAATGGTCAAAATGCTGAAAGAGGGCGAGAGTGAAGAAAAAACTGAAAAGCGAAGAGATTTCTGGAATCAGCCCCTGTCAAAGGTAAAGGAAGAAAATGATGATGATTCCCAAAACGAAGAGAGCAGGAACAAATATACTCCCTGCATAGCTCTTACAGCCGGAGCACTTCAGAGGGTGCAGTCAGATTATGTGAAACAGGGATTCTCCGATTATCTTCTGAAGCCTATTGTGTATAAGGAACTGGAGATGATATTGATGCACTATCTTCCGTCTGAAAAGATTCTGATGACAGATGATGAGAATAGAGATAAGCCTTTATTTATGACAGAGAATAAACTGATAGAGGCAATGGAGATCTTGGAGCACAGGAGTAACTAAGTGGAGCTGATATTTAACTTATATCTGGAATTGGCAGCACTGCCTTTTGACATAATATTGTGTGTGTATTTCTGGTATAAATACAGAGATACCTCCAGAGTAAACAGGGAATTCAGGATTCTTGCATTCCTTGTTACGATTGGTGACCTTATAGACGTTATGGATGCAGTCTATGTGAGCCTTGGACCGCTGATACCACCTCTATTCAGGTATCTGCATAATACGGTTACATATTCTATTGCTACTATTGCTGCTTATCAGTTTGTAAGATATGTTACAGCTTATGTAGGTGACAGATACAAGACCAGTATGGGCAGTTTTATAAATAAAACTATCTTTTATATGTATGTGGTCATTCTTGTTCAGAATGTTTTTACCGGCACGGTTTTCTCCTTTTCAATGGATAAGGGGGCAGTGTCAGGTCCTTTATATACGTTGATAGTTTATGCGTATCCTTTTTATTACATACTTTTTGGCGGAGTATTCATACTTACTCACAGCGAAAAATACACAAAAGCCATGAAATATGCGCTGATGATAGCGTTCTTTTTCATGGTTGGAATGTATATTGTTCAGATGTTCTTTGACAGACACCTTTTGGTTACTTTCTTTGCGGCATCGGTAAGCCTTTTTGTAATATTTCTTACATTGGAGACTCCGGATTACGCCAAGCTCAACAAAACAATGGAGGAGTTATCCATTTCACGGCGTGAACTGGAGGCCACAGGAATCAGGGCAACTGAGATGAGCAGGGCTAAGAGCCGATTCCTTGCACAGATGTCAAATGAGATAAGAACACCGGTAAATGCAATAATGGGTTACAGTAATCTGATCCTTGCTGATACCAAGGAGGAGAGTACAAGAGAGTATTCCCAGAGAGTTAAGATTTCCGCCAACAGACTGCTTGCTTTCTTTGAAAACGTGCTCAACTACGTTTCAGAGGAATCGGATGAAAATGGTCCGAGAAGATTACCGTCACTGGCGGATCTTATAGAGCAGACTGATGAGAGTGTGTACCTTAAAGACAGTGATACCACAAGGCACAAGGCCGTGGGCGGAGTGTCCGGGGTCAGAATCCTTGTTGTGGATGATTCAGAGCTTAATATAGATCTTATGGTAAGGATGCTAAGACCTGTTGGATTTACTGTTGATACTGCAACCAATGGCAGGCAGGCAATTCTGCAAGTGAGGAAATTCCGCTATGATCTGATATTCATGGATCATCTGATGCCTGTGATGGATGGAACAGCAGCATTAAAACAGCTTCGTGATGAGAAGCTTTGCGAGGATACACCTGTGGTAATGCTTACTGCCAATGCGATCAGTGGTGAGGAAGAAAAATATCTCAAACAGGGTTTTGCCGCATATCTGACAAAACCGTTTACAGAGGATTCAATCCTGGAAGTACTTAAGAAATTCCTGCCAATCACTGACAGCCAGTGGAAGGGAGAAGTTGGAATCAGCGCATGGGAGGATCTTCAGGAAAAACTGCCAACTGTCAGAGTTGCTGATGCCAGAGAGTATTTCTTACATGATATAGAGTTTTACAAGGAGTTGCTGCGCGCCTTTGCGAATAATGGAATTGGAACGGAACTTAGTGCTGCAATAAGAAAAGGAGATTATTCACTGTGCCTTGCCATGATAAGGTCTCAGCATGATTGTGCTATTTTCCTTGGAGCGGAAACAATCGTGAAAATAACCGAGAGACTGGAGAGCCTGCTTAAGAAGGGTGATTATGAGCTCTTAAGAGAAAGAGCCGGAGCATTTTTAGCTGAGAAAAATATACTGGCAGAGCAGATTGAAGCTATTTGACGGAGGCTATAGAAGGTGATTAAAAGAGTTTTGGTTGTAGAGGATTCTGAAGTCGAGGGAATCTATATAAAGGGCCTTTTGGACAGGATCGATAAGGTTGATGTGACCATTGTAAGAACACATGCCGAGGCAATCGAATGCTGTAATAAAAGCGCCTTTAACCTGGTGCTGATTGACAGTATCATGCCTGATGCAGAGCCCTATGAGCTTCTTGATGCTATTCATAAAACTTCCGATAATCAGAAAGTGAAAGCACTGGTAATGGGTAATGCCTCTGATTTTGCAGAGGAAAACTATCTGGAAAAGACAGGATTTACAAATTATCTTGAGAAACCTTTGGAATATCATATGCTTAGAGCAGCGATATCCATGTATGCTTAAAAATTAGGAGACTTTAATTATGACAATTAGTCCCGCTTATGAAATAGCAGCAATATTTTTTGACATAGTGGTATGTGTATTTGTCGGACTGACATACACTGATTCGTCAAAAACATCAAAATCGTTTCTTAGATTCGCAGTACTTTTGACCATAGCATGTATGGGTGATGCCTTTACCTGTATTATCATGGCCAACGATGCTTTTTATGGGCTGTACGTCAATTATTTTATACATGCATTTAATATATTTTCATCCACACTGGCAGCTGAGGCTTACACGGAATATGTTATTGCATGTACCGGTGTTGACATTAAGAGTCTTGTTTTTACCAAGATAAATGTGGCTGTTATAGTAATTCAGACATTTTTGATCCTGCAGAATCTGTACACCGGAAATGTTTATACATACAGCGTTGAAGCTGGGTACGCGCATGGACCTCTTTTTATTGCGTGCTCTATAATAGTGCCTCTTTATTACATACTTCTGGCAACGGGATTTATGGTTGTAAACTATATGAGTTATTCTGTCCTTCAGATTGCCAGTATGTCGGTATCTACGGTTGTTCTTATTCTTGTGTACGTATTACAGATCATGTTTTTCCAAAGGGTGTCACTTGCATTTTTTGCGGCATCAATTGCTTTGCTGATATTGTTTTTTACTCTGGAAACGCCGGATTATCACAAGCTTGAAAACACAATTGATAAACTTGAGAAAGCCGAGAAGGATGCCCACGAAGCCAGGAGAAAGGCCGAGGAGGCAAATGATGCAAAAAGTGAGTTCCTTTCTCAGATGTCCCATGAAATAAGGACACCTATTAACTCAATTCTTGGCTACAATAATCTGATCCTTGAGAACACCAAGGAAATCAAGACTTCTGAGTATTCGGGAAAGATAAAGGGTGCAGGCGAAAACCTTCTGGCCTTTTTCAATAATCTCCTCAGTGTAATTGCGCAGAACGACGGAGAGACTGTAGATATAAAGAAGCTTTTTGATTATTCGTCCCTGATCGATAAGGATGTGGATGAAGTCCTTGTGCCGGTTATGCCCAAGGCATCTGTTCTTGTTGTTGATGACAATGCCATGAATGTAGACCTTCTTCTGAAAATTCTGAAAAAGACCGAAATGACGGCTGATACTGCCACTGATGGGCAGAAGGCACTGATGAAACTCAGGAAAAGAAAATATGACCTTATCATCATGGACTATATGATGCCTGTTATGGATGGCGTAGAGACACTCAGTATCATGCGTGAAGAAAGACTATGCCCGGGCTCTCCTGTTGTCATGCTTACTGCAGGCGGTTTAAGAGGTGATGAGGGCAGGTTTAAAGAGCTTGGTTTTGATGCATATCTTACAAAGCCGGTTGTGGCAAATACACTCTACGAGCTTTTGAGTGATATTATGCCGGTGGAGCTTATAGAACAGAGAACTACTCTTGATAATCTTTTTTACAAGGAAAATCAGGGAGCAAAAACCACGACTGAAAGTGTTGCCAAAAGAAGTCTGGAGGACGTTTTCGAGGGAATCGATACTAAGGCCGGACTGTCATTCTGTATGGATGACGAAGAGTTCTATATATCCCAGCTTGAGATGTTTGCTGACAGTGGCAAGGGAGATGAGCTGGAAGGCTATTTTGAAAACAAGGATTGGGACAATTATCTCATAACTGTTCATGCTTTTAAGAGTACTGCCAGAACAATAGGCGCCAACGATATAGCTGACGAGGCACTGGCGTTGGAGACGGCACTTAAGGAAGGAAGACCGGACGAGGTTCTGCAGGGACATTCCGGACTAAAGGAGCATTTTGACAAACTGGCAGAGATGATCAACAAGGGAATTGCGGAGATAAACAGTGCTCCGGAAAGTCCGCAGATAATCGAAGAGCCACAAACGGCCATCAGGGATCAGGAGAAAGCATCTGATGCTGTAAGCCTGTCAAATCAGATACTTCTTGCTCTTGCAAATACAGTTGATTCCAGAGAGATGAACGGTCATGGAAGATCCATGAGAGTTGCCAGATACTCTGCGGAAATAGCAAGGCGACTTGGAAAGAGTGAAGAAGAGCAGAGAGATATTTATTTCATGGGGCTTGTGCATGATATTGGAAAACTGGTAATCCCTGAAAAGATTTTGAGGAAACCTGATTCACTGACAGATGAAGAATCGGAGATTGTAAGGCAGCACCCCATTATAGGATATGAGATCCTAAGGAATGTATCTGAGATGCCGGGACTTGCCACGGGAGCCAGATGGCACCATGAAAGGTATGATGGAAGCGGATATCCTGACGGACTTATGGGAGAGGAGATCCCCATAGAGGCAAGAATCATAGGCATTGCCGATGCGTATGATGCAATGACGTCAGAGAGACCCTATGCTTCGGTTATGCCTCCCTCAAAAATAATAAAAGAACTGGATAAAAACCGTGGAATACAGTTTGATCCAGTTCTTGCGGATATACTGATTGAAATGATAGGTGAGAGCGTAAAAGCCTTCGAACCCTGATTTATTTGAGAGAGTACTCGGTTAGCATTCTTGCAGCTTCCCGGAGGCTCTCTCTTCTTATGTGGACAGAATCTCCATCTTTCATAACGAAAACCTGAAGATCCTTATCAATGCTTTTTACATGTGCAAGGTTTACCAGGTAGCTCTTATGGCAGCGCATAAAGGAATCATCAGGTGTCTGCGCTTCCACGTTGTCAAGTTTGCCGGTAAGCTGCAGAACTGCACCGTTTGCCATGTGGAGGAAAATGGTGTGTGAACTTTGCTCTGCATAGCAGATTTTTTCATATGCAAAGTTCATGTCCTTGCCGTTTATTCGCAGTGTTACACCGCCCTGGCCATCCTTCATCTGAAGTGCAAGATCCAGGACTTCACCAACTTCGGTTGGATCAAAGGGTTTCATCAGGTATCGGATTACTCTGTTTTTATAGCCGTCCATAGCGTGATCCTTGCTGGCTGTGGCAAAGGCAATAGGTACGGAGGAATCTACTGCACGTATTTTGCTTGTGACATCCACACCGCCCATACCCGGCATAAGAATATCCATAAAGATCAGGTCATAAAAACCCGGTCTGAAGGATTTAAGGAACATTTCACCTGATTCGAAAAGGTCTATCTGACATCCCGGGTGCTGTTTCTCTATAAGAAATTGTAACTGGCGTCTTTGTGAAAGCTCATCATCACATACGGCTATTCTGAAATCGTCTGTTTTGCTCATAATCAGGCCCTCATAAAAGTAAAAATCTGTATGAATATTTTAACACAATTTGCTTTATATGGGCATAAAACAAATGTCAAGTACGAAATTTGAAAAATACATTGCATTTTCTGATGTTTTCGTATTTAGGCAAAAGGGGTATACTAAATTAGTGGTATATTTTCTATCTTGAATTATTTTCAAGGGGAAGAGATGGGGAGATGAAAAGATATTCTTCAAAAAGCAGGATTACTTTGCTTGTTCGCATGTTTACAGTGGCATGCTTAGTTTTTCTGCTCTTTGGAGGAACTTGCTCCGAAACGGTTCATGCTTCACATCCAAAGTACTATACCAATCATGTAATATTTACTGCACCAAGTGCTGAAAAGATATACGACGGCACACCTCTTACAGAACAGATCGATGTAACGGTGCAGGGACTGCCTGAAGGCTTTACTTATAAAGCTGTCGCAGAGGGCAGTGTTACTTATCCCGAAGATAACCAGGAAAATAATAATATAGTTACCGATTACATAATCTATGATCAGAGTGGACTTAATGTTACGGAGCTTTTTGTAAATGTTGAACTTCGTCCGGGCACTCTGAGAGTAAGCTATTCGAACGCAGGTGTGTTGGGAGCAAGAAGAGACACTAAAGGAAATGTAACAGGATTTGCGTATACCGAACCCGTCGATGAAGATGAAGATAAAAACGTTGAGATAGAGGATGAGGACACTGCTAAAGCCGGAAAACTGAATAATTCTGTGGAAACGTTGCCTATGAGCACATTTTCAGTAGAAGTGCTGGTGTATAGTATCCTATTTGTTATTTTGCTTGCGGTATTTGGAGTTTTTGTTACTGATAGCAGGAAGATGAGGGAATAATGAGATCTATACAGGAAAAAGTTACTTTGCTTATAACAGTGGCTATCCTTGTGGTAGCACTTGCGGTCGGACTTACTGCAGCCTATTCTCTTAGACTTGCAGGAGGCTATGATTCTGCTCAGATATTGAGCCTTACCTGTGAAAATGAAGCAGTAAGTATTAACAGAAGACTTTTAAATACAGAAGAAGCGGTTCAGATTCTTGCAGACTATGCCATAGAGAGACTTTTTTCGGTAGAAAAGCTTGTAAATGATGATGGATACAGAGACAGCTATACGGTTCAGCTTGGAAATCTTTTCGCTGATATTGCCAAGAATGTTTCGGGAGCTACAGCATATTATGTACGTTTTAATCCTGAGATAATGCCGGCTGATTCGGGACTGTACTATGTAAAGAATGCTGAAGATGACCAGTTTGCTGCAGAGAAAAATATTGATCTTCTGGCATATGATGAGAATGACGTTAACGTAATCTGGTGGCATAAGCCGGTTGACAACGGAGCACCTACATGGATTTCTCCCTATTACAGTGAATCCAGGAATGCTGAAGTTATCTCTTATGTTATCCCGCTTTATGAAGATAATGTTCTGGTTGGAATAGCCGGAATGGACATAGATTTTAATGAAATACTTGAGGATGTAAAGAAGGTCAAGATTCTGGAAACCGGTTATGCATGCCTCGCCAATAATGATGGAACAGTACTCTATAATCCAGGCTTTGAAGCTGGCGGTAACATGAGCGATATGCCTATTAAGGAGTCTCTTTCTTTTGAGGCACTCAGCAGTGGCAATGTTCCTATAAAGTATACTTTTAACGGAATAAAGAAGCAGATGGCGTACAGAACACTGGCTAATAACATGAGAATTATCATCTGTGCTCCTACAAGTGAGATAAATGCTACAAGTAACATGGTAATAAGACAGGTTCTTGTTTCTACGGTAATGGTTCTTTTGACATTCCTTTTCCTCACTGTAATGCTTTCAAGAAGAATCACAGGGCCTCTTAAAGAGCTTGCTGATGTGGCCAGACAGATTAATGAAGGAAAACTCGAGGTGAATTTCCCTGTGGAAACAAAGGATGAGGTAGGAGAGCTTACCCACGCCATGGAGAAGATGGTACATCATCTGAAGCATCATATTGATGACCTTAATTCACTTGCTTATCACGACTCACTGACTGGTGTTAAGAATAAGACAGCATATGATGATGTGGCTGCGAAACTTGATGGTACCGAAGGTGAGAAGGAATATGGCATAGTAGTACTTGATGCCAATAACTTAAAGAAGATAAATGATACTTACGGCCATGAGAGAGGCAATATCTATCTGCAGAATGCCTGTAAACTTACATGCCGTATCTTCAAGGGAAGTCCTGTTTTCAGAGTGGGGGGAGACGAATTTGTTGTGCTTCTCCAGGGCGATGATTATGATAACTGCTACAAGCTGATGAGAGATTTTGACGTTGAAGCAGAGAAACATAACAAGATGACCGAGAATGACTGGGAAAAGATAAACATCGCCAAGGGCATGGTTAAATATGACCCTGAAACTGATAAGAATATGGAGTCCGTATTTAAGAGAGCAGATGCCAGAATGTATATAGCAAAGCAGAAAATGAAGCTTGCTGAGGCACTCTGATATTGCATTTCTTTGTTTGTAATACACCCCATAAAACGATATAATTAATATCATCAAATCTTGGAGGGCGTAGTATGAATAACAGAGTATTTCATGTGGATCACCAGATTGCCAGTAAAAATGTTGAGGATTCCATTACAGAGTGGACAAAGGTTGTAAAATACAACGATATTAACGGCTATGACAGACTGTTTGGCGGTGAGCTCATGAGCTGGATAGATCAGGTCGCAGGAACCGTGGCTTTGAGGCATGCGGGAACTCCGGTGACAACAGCAGCTATCGACAATATGCAGTTTAAGCAGTCAGTTCTTCTGAATGATATAGTTGTACTTATCGGAAGGATAACCCATGTGGGCAGAACCTCCATGGAGGTCAGAGTGGACACCTATGTTGAGGACCTTCGCACAGGAATGCGACATGTGGTAAACAGAGCATATCTTACAGAGGTTTGTGTGGATGAGGATGGCAGACCCACAACGGTTCCTTACGGACTTAATGTTAAGACTGAGGCTGAGAGAGCCGAGTGGCAGGGAGCTGAAAAGAGAATAGAACTTCGTGCTCAAAGAAGAAGAGAAGGGTTCTGATAAAAATTGAAATGAAAGGCGCATCGTGGTATCATTTAAGCGGTGCGCTTTCTTTTTTGTGCATAGTTAATAAATATTCAAATATATGGTTTTCAGGAGGTAATACTGATGAGTAAGAGTTTCGATGACATTCTTGCAAAGCTTAAAACAGCCAGCACCAAGAAGCTTGCTGTAGCTTGTGCGCAGGATGAGCCTGTTTTGGAGGCGGTTAAACTTGCAAAGGAGCGTGGTATTGCGGATGCAATCCTTGTAGGTGATAAGGATGAGATTGAGAAGATCGCAGCTTCTATGAACATGGACCTCTCTCAGTATGAGATAGTAGATGTTAAGGATACTGTTGAGGCAGCTACTACAGCTGTTCAGCTGGTACACGATGGCAAAGCTGATATTTATATGAAGGGCCAGCTTGATTCAAAGACCTTCCTGAAATCAGTTCTTAATAAAGAGGTTGGACTTCGTACCGGAAGACCTCTCTCTCATGTCTGCGTATTTGAGATTCCCGGAATTGATCGTCTTTTATTCCTTACAGACGTTGCATTCATGCCTTATCCGACACTTGAGGATAAAAAGGTTATCATTGAGTATACAGTTAATGTAGCAAGAGCTTGTGGCGTTGAGTGCCCTAAGGTTGCTCCTCTTGCAGCAGTTGAGGTTGTAAATGAGAAGATGCCTGTAACTGTTGAGGCTGCAGAGCTTACGCGCCTTAACGAGGCTGGTGAGATCAAGAACTGTATCGTTGACGGACCGCTTTCAATGGATCTTGCAATCGATCCTTCTGCAGCAGAGCACAAGGCTGGTGCTAAGGACCGTAAGATTGTTGGTGATGCAGATATCCTTCTTTTCCCTGATATTCATGCAGGTAACCTTACATATAAGACAATCGTTCGTCTTGCAACAGTTAAGAACGGTAATATCCTTACAGGAACAAAGGCTCCCGTAATTCTTACATCACGTTCTGACTCTGTTGAAGTTAAGCTTAATTCAATCGCTCTTGCAGCTGTTGTTGCAGAAGAGAAGAATCTGTAATAATCAGAAGAATTTATAAGTAAATGCAGGCCTCCCCGATTATTAGGGGAGGCTTCAAAATAGCTGACCATATAAGGAGGCATATAATGATTAAAAGTTTAATAATCAATCCCGGTTCTACTTCAACCAAGGTAGGTATTTTTGAAGATGAGACACTTACCAAGGAAGAGACATTAAGACACAGTACAGAAGAGATCAATCAGTACGCTACAATTATTGACCAGAAGGATTTCAGAAAGAACATCATTCTTGACTTCCTCAAGAAAGAGAATATTGATATCAAATCCTTTGATGTTATCGTAGGAAGAGGCGGACTTTTAAAGCCCATTCCGGGTGGCACATACGAGTGTACAGATGCACTTCTTGATGATCTTAAGAAGGGTGTTCAGGGACAGCATGCATCTAACCTCGGCGGAATCCTTGCAAGAGAGATTGGTGATGAGATCGGTGCTAAATCCTATATCGTAGATCCCGTTGTAGTTGATGAGATGGAGCCTGTAGCACGTATTTCCGGTATTCCTGAAATTGAGCGTGTTTCAATCGATCATCCTCTTAACCAGAAAGCAGTTGCCAGAAGATTTGCCAAAGAGAACGGCAAAAAATACGAGGACATCAACGTTATAGTTGTACACATGGGTGGCGGTACATCAGTAGGTGTTCACAAAAAGGGCAAGATGGTAGATGTATTCGCAGCACTTAACGGTGATGGAGCATTCTCTCCTGAGAGAACAAACGGTGTTCCCGCACTTGCACTTGTTGATATGTGTTTCTCCGGAAAATACACATATGAAGAGATGAAGAAGAAGATCGTTGGCGGCGGCGGTCTTAACGCATATCTTGGAACAAATGATATGAGAGAAGTTAACCAGATGTGTGATGATGGTAATGAGAAGGCACAGCTTGTGCGTTCAGCATTTATCTATCAGGTTTGCAAGAACATCGGTGCATGTGCAACAGTTCTTAAGGGTCAGGTAGATCAGATTATCTTAACCGGTGGTATCGCTTATGGTAAGGTGATCACAGATGCTATCACAGAGAGCGTTGGATTTATCGCACCTGTTACTGTTTATCCCGGGGAGGATGAACTTCTTGCACTCGCACAGGGCGCACTCAGAGTAATGAATGGTGAAGAGCAGGCTAAAATTTACGCCTGAAAATTAGGGGTTTATGAAGGTATTTCTTGTTGAGGACGAATTTGTTGTAAGAGAGGGTATCAAAAATAATATCGATTGGGCAGGTCATGGCTATGATTTCTGCGGAGAAGCAGGCGATGGGGAAGTTGCTTACTCCATGATACAGAAACTTAAGCCTGACATTGTCATAACCGATATTAAGATGCCCTTTATGGATGGGCTTACTCTAAGCCGAATGATCAAGGAAGAATTTCCGTGGATCGAGATTATTCTGCTGACAGGATACGAAGATTTTCAGTTTGCCACTGAGGCAATCAGGATCGGCGTATCCTGTTATCTGTCAAAACCCATAAGTGGAGAAAATTTATTAAAAGAGGTGGATGCACTTTCTTCAAGGATTGCCGAGAAGAGCAAGGAGCGCGAAGCCAGATTACGCTACGAAGAGGATATGAAGGAGAGAAGGGAACTGGAAAAACTTGAGTTTTTCAGAAGCCTTGTTACCGGTGGAAAAGATTTTTCTGACCTCATCGATAGCGCTAAAAGGCTGTCCATAGATATTACAGGGATGCGTTACAATACCATCCTTCTTAAGGTGTGGTCCACAAGACATGATAATTACGAATATTCACAGAGTGTTGTTGAGGTTTCTGACGGAATAAGTCAGATAGCTGAAAAATACGGTGCACTCTGTTTTGATTTAAATGTTGAAGGAATGGCTCTTTTATTCAGGGGAGATGACGATGAAGCACTGAACCGGAAGATGGAAGAGTGCATAGATAGTCTGAAAGAGCTTTTTAATGACTACAGTCATATCAGATATTTTGGCGGCGTCGGCCAGTTTGTCGGAAGGATTACTGAGATACCTGTGTCCTTTGGATGGGCAAGCAGGGCCTTTGCACATATGTATCTGACTGAGGATAACGGATTCCTGGTGGGTTCGGAGGACGGACTTAAGCCGGAAAAGGAAGATGTGATTCTTTCTGAGATTGATCCCAGGCATATAGACAGACGTCTTATCAGAGAGTTTCTGCGACGGGGAGAGATGTCTGAGACTGAATTTTTCATGGAAGAATTCATAAACGGAATGGGGAAAAATGCCATAAGATCTACAATGCTCAGGCAATATATCGCTATGGATATATACTTCTGTGTGGGCGATTTCGTTGAAAATGAGCTGGGGCTTCCAAGGAAAGATCTTGGAGAGGCACTGGAGACACCCAGTCCCGAGATACTGGCAGATGAAAATAAGACAGCCAGATATCTTGAGAGGATAGTGAATAAGGCTCTGGAGCTTCGAGATGAGAATTCCAAGGGACATTACAGGGATGTGGTCAGCGATGTGATCGCATATATTGAGAATCATTATACCGAGGAGGATCTGTCACTCAATACATTGGCGGCACATGTGAATTTTTCACCAAATCATTTAAGTGCAGTGTTTAAGCAGCAGACAGGCAAGCCGTTTATCAAATATCTCACAGATTACAGAATGAATGCGGCTAAAGACCTTCTTAGCAGTACTTCCAAGAAGAGTACAGAGATAGGTATTATGGTGGGATACAAAGATCCCCATTATTTTTCATATTTATTTAAAAAGACACAGGGCGTAACTCCTACACAGTACAGAAGCGGGAGCTTTGGAGAGGGAGAATGAGCGGAAAAAGTGAGAGACAGAAAAGGTCAAAATCACAGCTGGCCGGTCAGATAAGGATATCTTATTTCATTCTTCTTTTGCCCACTATTATTTTCATGATTTTCGCCTTCTATAATCTTAAGAGGGTAAATGAGAGATATAATGACATGCTGAATTCAGTGGTTGCTGCCAGTGAGTTCAGTCTGGATTTTAAAGAGGATTTTGATTTTGAGACTTATCTTCTGATCGTAGGCAACGTTTCTCCTGAAAAATCGCAGCTTCAGGGGCTTCTTTCTGATGCAAGGAAGGTTGTTACCGGGCTTAAGGATTATAAAAATACCAGAGATAATCAGCAAAGAATTGAAAGTGCGGAAAAATATCTGACTAATCTTGAGGGATATATAGACAGAATAAAAGAGAATCTTCAGTATGAAGACAGATATGACAACAACATGCTTATCTGGGAAAATGATGTTCAGATTGTTACTTCCCTTCTTCAGGAGACCATAAACGAGTATATCTATTATGAAAACAAGCAGCTTCAGACAGCTCAGAAGGAGTCTGAGGCTTTTTACCTGAATTCAATGAAGATTTCCGTGGTTATCGTTGTTTTCATAATTGTATCCATAATAATTGTTTCATCCCTTGGACCTATCTGGATCACCAGGCCTATTGAGGAGCAGGTAAAAGAAGAGCAGAAACAGCTGCGTAAAGCGGAGTTTGAGGTCCTTCAGGCTCAGATAAATCCCCACTTTTTATATAATACACTTGATGCCATCGTCTGGTCGGCTGAAGCCGGAAATAACAGGCAGGTTGTAAAGATGGTGGGAAGTCTTTCGGAGTTTTTCAGGAGCTCTTTAAACAAGGGTAAGGAAATTGTTACGATCAAAGAAGAACTGCAGCATGTAAGAAGCTATCTTGAAATTCAGCAGATCAGATATCAGGATATTTTGAGCTATCAGATTGATGTGGATGAATCCATAAATGCATATTATATTCCCAAGATAACCATTCAGCCTATAGTTGAGAATGCTCTTTATCATGGTATCAAGAATAAACGAGGTGGCGGTAAGATAACCGTTACCGGTTCAGATGCCGGTGAAAATATAAAAATTACGGTTCATGATAACGGTATGGGCATGACTGAAGAGCGATTAAACGAAGTCAGAGACAGTCTGAATCACAGGGGAACTGATAATCACGCAATATATGGAATGTATAACGTAAATGAGAGAATACATCTCAGTTTTGGTGATGCAGGAGGCCTTGATGTTGACAGTGTTTATGGTGAAGGAACCACTGTCACCATAACCTTGCCGAAAATCTTAACCTGAATCGTAAAAAAATCAAACAAATATAAAAATATAGTAAAAAATTCAACTTGATTCAAGTTTTTATTCCATTTATTTTTATCCGCCTGAGTTTAGAATTATAAATAACAGGGGACAGTGCCCCGCAAACCTATTTATCTAAATACTTAGGAGGGAAAAAGTTATGAAAAGAAAGTTATTGTCAATCGTTATGGCATCTGCTATGACACTTAGCCTTGTTGCTTGTGGCGGTTCAAGCACAAACACAGCAACAGAGACTGCTTCTACTGAGGAGAAGACAGAGGCACCTGCAGCTGAAGAGAAGACTGAGGAGCCTGCAGCCGAAGAGAAGACAGAAGAGCCTGCAGCTGAGGATACAACAGCATCTTCAGGAAAGCTCATCAAGGTTGGTATCATAAACAACGATCCTAACGAGTCTGGTTATCGTACAGCTAACGATGCAGACCTTAAGGCAAGATTTACAGAAGAGAACGGTTATGATGCATCATTTGCATACAGCTTAAAGAATGATGAGCAGATTGCAGCAGCTCAGACATTTATCCAGGATGAAGTTGATTATCTTCTTCTTTCAGCAGCTGATACAGCAGGCTGGGATTCAGTTCTTAAGGATGCACAGGATGCAGGAATAAAGGTTATCCTTTTCGACCGTACAATCGATGCTGATGAGAGCCTCTATGAAGCTTCAATCGTATCTGATATGGCTAAAGAAGGACAGACAGCAGTTGACTGGCTCGCCGGACAGAACCTTGAGCAGGTAAATGTAATCCATCTTCAGGGTGTTATGGGATCCGCAGCTCAGCAGGGACGTTCCGGAGCACTCAATGACAAAGTTGCAGCAGAAGACAACTGGAACATCGTTACACAGCAGACAGCAGAGTGGAACGCAGAGAACGCTCAGCAGATCGTTCAGTCAGTTATCGATGCAGGCACAAAGTTCAACGTAATCTATGCTGAGAACGACGATATGGCTAAGGGTGCTGTTGCAGCTCTTGACAAGGCTAACATCTCTCACGGCGTAGGCAAGGACGTTATCGTAATGGGCTTTGACTGCAACAAGTGGGCACTTGAAGAGCTTCTTGCACAGAACTGGAACTATGATGGACAGTGCAATCCTTTCCAGTCCAGTTACATCGATGAGATCATCAAGACTCTTGAGAGTGGCGGTACACTTTCAGAGAAGACAATCATCATGGATGAGAAGGGCTTCGATGCTGAGACAATCACTCAGGAGGATGTAGATAACTACGGTATCTGATATATAAGCATAGAATTTTAGTTGGGCGCGGCGCGGCGAAATCCGCACCGCGCCCGGTTTTGTGGAGGTATTGCCGGTGAATGATAACAGAGTGCTGGAAATGCGCGGCATTAACAAATCTTTTCCGGGTGTAAAAGCATTGCAGAACGTTGATTTTTCTCTGAATAAAGGGGAAATACATGCTCTGATGGGGGAAAACGGAGCGGGAAAATCAACACTTATCAAGGTTCTCACAGGTGTTTACACCAAGGATGCAGGAACAATCACCATGAGTGATGCGGGGGAAGTCCAGATTCATTCGCCTCAGGACGCTCAGAAGTGTGGTATAAGTACTGTTTACCAGGAAATAACTCTCTGTCCGAATCTTACCGTGGCGGAGAATATGTATATAGGTCGTGGCGAAGGGAAGATAACAAATTGGAAAAAGATGAACGAGGATGCTGAGAAGCTCCTTAAGTCATTGGAAATTCCTGCAAAAGCCACACAGCAGCTTGCCAATTGTTCAATCGCTGTTCAGCAGATGGTGGCTATTGCCCGTGCTGTGGATATGGATTGCAAAGTCCTTATCCTGGATGAGCCTACATCATCTCTTGATGAGCAGGAAGTTGAAAAGCTGTTTGGTCTCATGAGAGACCTCAAAAATAGAGGAGTTGGAATAATATTTGTAACTCATTTCCTTGATCAGGTTTATGAGGTTTGTGACAAGATAACAGTTTTAAGAGATGGTCAGCTTGTAGGAGAATATGAAATAAAGGAGCTGCCCAGAGTTAAGCTTGTTGCCAAGATGCTTGGTAAAGAGATGGACGATCTTTCGGATATTAAGGGTGAAGGCGGAACCTATGAAGGAAAGGATGCTGATGAGAAGGTATTTGAGGCATCTGAACTTCAGAGCAATGCAGGTATCAAGCCCTTTGATTTCTATATCAAAAAGGGTGAGGTAAATGGATTTACAGGACTGCTGGGTTCCGGACGAAGCGAATGTGTAAGAGCTATCTTCGGCGCAGACAGAGTCATTAAGGGGAAGGTAAAAATGCATGGCAAGGAGGTAAATATCAGCAAACCTCTTGATGCCATGAAGAACGGAATTGCATATCTTCCGGAGGATAGAAAGGTAGACGGAATCATAGGTGATCTGTCAGTAAGGGAAAATATTATTCTGGCACTTCAGGTACTTAAAGGATTCTTCAAACCCTTCAGTAAAGCGGAAGCCAATGCATTTGCAGATGAGTATATTAAAAAGCTGAATATAAAGACAGCTTCAGCAGATACGCCTATTAAATCACTTTCAGGCGGTAACCAGCAGAAGGTTATTCTTGCAAGATGGCTCCTTATGCATCCTGAATATCTGATTCTTGATGAGCCTACAAGAGGTATTGACGTAGGTACCAAGGTAGATATCCAGAAGCTGGTTCTGGAGCTTGCAAAGGAAGGAATGAGTGTAACATTCATTTCTTCAGAGACAGACGAAATGTTAAGAACGTGCTCCAGACTTGTGGTTATGAGAGACAGGAAGGTTGTAGGGGAGCTTTCCGGGGATGATCTCACACAGAACAAGATAATGAGTACTATCGCAGGGGAGAGCAGTGTATGAGTAAGCAAATAAATAATAACGAGAGCTTTTTAAAAAGGCTCGTGGGAAATCAGCTATTTATTCCGCTTATAGCGCTTATCCTTTTGGCGGTAATAAATCTGATAAATGATCCCGGATTTTTTAAGATAACACTTGGAACTAATAATGCCGGCTATCCTGTATTTTCAGGTTATCTGATCACAATACTGGATTATGGCTCAGAGCTTGGTATTCTTGCTATTGGAATGACACTTGTTACTGCAGCTTCCGGTGGACAGGATATCTCTGTAGGTGCAACAATTGCCATCGCCGGTTCAGCAATGCTGAGGATTCTCTGTGGAGGAACCTCCAGACCTACTGAAATACAGGCACCTATTATTGTGGCATTTTTAGTAGCATGTGTTGTTGGAATGCTTTGCGGTGCATTCAACGGTATTCTTGTGGCTGTATTCAAGATTCAGCCAATGATCGCAACGCTGATACTGTTTACAGCGGGCAGATCCATTGCAGCATGGATAAATAACAATGAGCTTCCTATCGTTCCTGATCCGAAGTTTGCATACTTTGGCGGATTCATACCAGGTATTCCGATTCCGACAACGGTATTTATTGTAATCGCATGCATTATTGTAATTGCACTTGTTTTGAAATTTACCAACCTGGGACTGTACACACAGGCAGTTGGTATCAATGAGAATTCATCAAGACTTAACGGAATAAATCCTACTTTTATCAAATTCCTTACATTTGTTATTTTAGGACTTTGTGTTGCAGTCGCAGCCCTTATCAAGGTCAGCCGCCTGTCAACCATTAACTATTCTGTTATTGCAAAAGATATTGAAATGGATGCCATCCTGGCTGTAGCACTTGGTGGCAATGCCCTTTCAGGTGGTAAATTCAACATGTGGGCATCTATTTTGGGAGCATATGTAATTCAGTTCCTTACCACAACACTTTATAAGTTCAATGTTTCATCAGATGCCCTTGCAGCATATAAGGCTGTAGTAGTTATCCTTCTTGTGGTATTCTCAGCACCCAAGGTAAGAGAGCAGATGGGACAGCTTGGAAAGAAGCTGGGTTCTTCCAAAAAGGGGGTGGCCTGAATGAATACAGAAAAGAAGAGCATATTTAATAAGATCAGTGATACAGGGCTTCTCCTTACAATTACAATAGTTATATTTTTTGCTATGTATTTGGGAGCAATAATCTTTCAGGGCGGCGGATTTACAAAGCCTCAGATGTTTTTCAACATTCTGAACTCAAACGCTGCACTCATCATTACAGCCTGTGGTATGAGCGTTGTTATGATAACCGGTGGTATTGATATTTCAGTAGGCGGTGTGGTTGCGCTTGTCTCCATGTGTTGTGCGGTTTATCTCGATCATCACAACGGAAGCATACTGGGATCAATTTTAATAGCACTTGGAATAGGTGTCCTTTACGGACTGGTTCAGGGCTTCCTCGTAGCTTACCTGGATATTCAGCCTTTCATCGTATCCCTTGCGGGCATGTTCTTTGCAAGAGGTATGACAACTATTGTTAATACTGCTCCTTTCAACGTTGCTAATGAAGCCTTCACAAAACTGAAACTTACCAGAATAAACATTCCCGGAATGGGAACAGTTAACAAAAAAGGCATCTATGTTCCTGCTTATGTTGAAATTGGTGTAATCGTAGCATTTGTTATTGTGATATTATTGTTTTTAGTACTTCGCTGGACCAGGCTTGGAAGAAGCTTCTATGCAGTGGGAGGAAATAAACAGAGTGCATTGATGCTTGGAATTAACGTTCAGAGAACCAAATTCCTGTCACATCTTATCTGCAGCGTGCTTGCAGGTATAGGCGGCTATGTTTACTTCCTGCATGTTGGTTCAGGATCTGCCAGTCATGCCATGGGTATGGAAATGAATGCGATTGCATCCTCTATCATAGGTGGAACAATGCTTACAGGTGGTGTTGGTAACATAATCGGAACACTTTTCGGAGTGCTTTCACTTAGTACCATACAGAACATTGTGTCTTCTGCAGGCCTTGATCAGGCCTGGTGGACAGGTATCACCATTGCAGCTATGCTTTGCATTTTCCTTCTGATCCAGAGTGTTGTTATGGCACAGAAAAAGAGAGCGCTTAAGAACTGACCATGAAGAAAATTACAAAAACAGCGATTGTACTGCTCCTTAACCTGTTATTAATTACAGGCTGCGGGAGCAGTACTTTTACAGAGGAAAAAACTGAAGAAAGCGAAAGCCCAAAGAATCTTATCACCGTGGGTTTTTCCCAGCTGGGAGCAGAATCTGACTGGAGAAATACCAATACTTTGTCTATGCAGAGTTCCTTCACGGAGGAGAACGGATTTAATCTTATCTATAAGAACGGGCAGCAGAAACAGGCTAATCAGATTACGGCCATACGTACATTTATCCAGCAGGGAGTTGATTATATAGTCCTTGCTCCTGTTATGGAGAGTGGCTGGGATACGGTGCTTGAAGAGGCAAGAGATGCGGAGATTCCTGTAATTCTTGTGGACAGGCGCGTGGATGTTGCAGATAAGAGCCTGTATTCATGCTGGGTCGGTTCTGATTTTGAACTTGAAGGCAGAAAGATGGCAGCCTGGATCAAGGCCTATACTGAGAAAAAAGGTGTGGCCCCGGAGGATGTCCATGTGGTAAATCTGCAGGGTACTCTCGGTTCAACTGCTCAGATAGGAAGAACGAGGGCACTTGCAAATGCTGCAAGAGAGAATGGTTGGGATCTGCTGGCTGAGGTTTCGGCTGATTTCACAGAGACCAAGGGCAGGGAAGTGATGTCAGGGCTTCTTAAACGGTTTGACAATATAAATGTTGTTTACTGTGAGAATGACAACGAGGCTATCGGAGCAATCGAAGCCATTGAAAGCGCAGGAAGACATGTAGGTACAAACATTAGTTATGGGGATATAATGGTTGTTTCCTTTGATGGTGTGAACGAGGAATCAATGGAATTCTGTAAAGAGGGTAAGATTTCCTGTATTGCTGAATGTAATCCTCATCATGGACCGAGAGTTCAGGCACTGATAGAATCGCTGGAATCCGGTGAGACACCTGAAAAATTCAATTATGTGGATGAGAAGCTTTTCAGCTCGGTTAAGGCAATTCCCAGTGTTACTGTCGATGGTGTAGAATATGATGTGGAAGAGCCATGATATTTCTGATGCATTTATTTTGGGGTGATGACAATAATAGTAAGGAATGCTGCTTTTTGAGTTGAGATTAAATTATAGTGCTAAACCACATTTTAAAATCTGTGGTTTAGTACTTTTTTTATATCTTCGTTATTGAGAAAATATGAAGTCAACGGAAGATTGCTTCTTCAAAGGGTGGAACAACTTCAGAAGTCGAGTTAACAGCTCACAAACCTGGCAAGGCTACAATCACATTTACCACAGTTGATGGTGGCTTCACAGCTACAGAAAACGTTGAGTCTATCAAGGTATCTGGTGAGAGCAATATCAAGGTTGGTGCTACAGCAGCTCTTAAGGCTGAGGTTAGTGCATTTGGAAGCGCAGCTAAGGCTGGTCAGTATATAAACTTGCAAAGGAATCGGATATTTCTTCTGCAGAGTGGCCTTTACTTAAAGCGTTACTGATAATTTTTGTTACACCTTCGTCAAACCCTTCTTTACGGGTGCTGTCATTATGGAGCTGTTCATAATATTCAACTGTACACATATCTTGGACCTCCTGACGGTATTTGGTAAGAAAATCATAGAGGATTTTCTCTTTAATACAATCATCTATAGCTGTATTTACTGCTTTCGCAATGGCAGTTCTTTTGTCTGCTACTTCCTTGACTTTATATTCGGTTATATAATATTTGACCTTGTCTACGAATAACGAATATTCATTCAAAGTCTTACATGCTTCCAGCAGATTCCTATTGTGATTTACGTTGATGTTTAGCGTTGTAACAGTAAGTTCAAGCTCTGGGTTATCTATCGGTTTCTCGAAGTGGTCAGATAATTTCTGAGTAGATACATCAGGCAGGTCATCCTCACCATTGTAGAAAACAACAAATCTTGGTGTAGCTGGATCCGTTAACAGCATTGTAGAGGGATAGAAGCTCAGTCTTGTCACTAAATAGTCTCCTAAAAATGGAATCCTTGTAGTTTTTGTTCTCAATGTTTGCAAAGTTTGTGCCTTCTGCAGCTGTTTCTGGTTTTGTTTCTAAGTTACTCAATATAAGTCCTCCTTATGTGAAATAATGGTTACGTCAGAATTCACATAAGGCAGGAGATTGGACGAAGCTACACTACTTAATTGTACCGTCAACATACAAAAGTATGTTGTATTGTAGAATTATTCAGTGAGGCATATTCTAAGATAATTAGAATAATCCCTGACATTTACTACAAACAAAAAATGTAAAAAGTAAAATGGAAATCATTGGACGATTGTCCGGATGCCGTATTTGAATACCGACGAGATGATACATTATAGTATGGAGTGAGTTTTGTCAAGAGTAAGGAATTATTTCAGGGACGTGGTATCTATTTCCTACAGCGTAATCTGTATTACTCCTGTTAAATTCAGACGACATTATAAATATCCCTTTCTATTATTCCGTATTTGAAGAAATATTTTCCTATGGCATCATCTTTGCATTCGTCGATGGCAGTTTGTTTGGCATCATGATGGCCAAGCTTATCCAGGTAAATGACATCAGTAGGAAAGATGATGTAATCAAGCTTTAGTTGGCGATAAGAATTGTACTCGTCAAAGTATGGCACGGTGTATTTGTCAGATATATAGTCAAGTAATGCAAGGATGTAAAAAGCTTTGGAATACCATTTTTTATTCCATAAAATTCCAACAAAGTTGAAGGTGAGAATAGTTTCGACAAAATCAATGTCTCCTTTGCTTTTTAACAAATGACAAACTTCCGATTTAAATAATTCAAAAGTCATGTATTCTTCCAGGCATCTGGAAACACGCAGATCCTTTTTGACCTTTTGAGTGGTTCTGGCTGATTCGATAGTGTCAAGTTCTGGAGATGAAGATTTGTCCGTTTTTAACAGTTCTTGTATCAGTTCTATCACATATTGTGGAGTCTGCCTAATGCCCTGCTCCCATGATTGTAGTGTTCGTATATTTAAATAATATTTTTTTGCGAAGGCAGATTGCGAAAGGTGTGTCTGCATCCTTAATTCCTTGATAGTCATAGTATTTTACCTCATGCATATTATACTACAATGTAGTATAAATTGTAAAAGAGCACATCCTCATATCTATGACAGATAATTCATTCAAATCTAAATTTTTTATAAACGAATTTTTAGAAAATCCCCCAACCATGCGAAATGTAAATATAAACAAAATATAAAACGCATCAGCGTTTTTTTTTTGTCGATTAATCGATAAATTAATGCTACAGTGAAGATGTGCTCAATATATTTCATTTGGGCATGGACGGAAACTCTCGTGTAGGAACGAGGAAATAATTTCTTATGTGGAGGTACAATCTATGAAGAGAAACAACAGATTATGGTCATTTGCACTGGCCGGTGCATTGGCTGTAAGTAACTTAAGTGCTGTGGCTGTGGCTCCGTTCACAGCGATTGTTGCACAGGCAGCAATTACGACTGCTCCTGTTGTTGCGGTAGTAAATGGAACAGGGGCTAAGGATGGTTCTGCAGTTGGTAAAGAATTGGAAGTTGGTGCGATGATTAGCATTTCAACGACTGCTGCAGAAACTGAGGCTAAGGATTATACGCTGTCAGTAGCTTTAGATGGAACAAACTGGACAACATTGGGTACAAAAAAGGGAACTGCGTCTAGTGCTCTTGATTTTTACTATATTGTACCTGCCTCTGCTGCTAGCACAAATACGATGAAATTTAAGATAACTGATGGGACGGCTACAATAACAAGCGCAAGTGGATTGCTTGTTGGGACTGACAAAGTTGATAGTTTAGGTGCAGTAACTTTTGGCACTACTTTGAATAAAGGCGGAGTTGTATCAGCGAGTTTAACAGCCGGTGTTAGAGAAAAGCTGGATGATACATATAAAACAAAAGCTACTGACACTACAGAAATAAGATGGACGTTAAAAGATGGAACCAATGAAAATGCATTTAAGGTTTATCCGATTAGTGCTGATGGTGAGAAAGCTGTATTTGAAGCAACCAAAGATGCTGCGCCTGGTAATAGCGGGGCGGTAGTTGCAACATATTATGTAAATGATGTAGCTATTGGTAGTACAACATCTGCTGCGAAGACTGTGCAGTCTACGAATAATTCTGGTGCATTAAATGTTAGTGTAATGAATAATTCAGATAACTCGCAAATCACATCTGCGCAACTTGCCAATAAAAAAACATTGACAGCAGTAGCGTCATCTCAGACAGCAGATGGTGAAAGGTTGTCAGCTGGTCCTACTTATATGTGGTATGTGGTTAAGGGACAGGATGCGATTACTATAGATTCGCCTGCAGTTGCGGCTACATCGAAAACGATAACAGCTGTTAGTGGAACAAAAGATGTAACTTCAACAATAAAGGTTGTTGCATCTGGTACAAAGACAGGAACTCCTGCTACAAGTTATGAAGGAAGTTATACATTTGATGTGGTTGTGAAAGCTTTACCTTCATATAGTGTTAGCCTCAATAAATCGGCGATGACATTTAAGGCAGGTGATGCGAAGCAGGAAGTTAAAGCGTCATTCTCGATTGCAAATGATGATGGATCTCTTGATACAAGCAAATTGTATTATGATTGGAGATTAGATAATACAAGTACAAGAGTTGCTACAACAAGTGATGGAACAACTTGGCTTGGAAAGACAACATCAAATAATCCTACAGTTAATACTGTAACAACAGCGACATGGGCAAAAGCTGCAGCTGGAAAGAAGATGGTAGACTTCTTCAACAAGAGTACAACAGATTCTGTATATGTAGCATTGGAGAATGATTATAGTGCAGGAACAACGGTACTTGGAGTTGCTGTTTATGCAAGTGAAGCAGCTTATAACAATGGGAAAGGCACTCCTATTGCAACATCTTGGGTGGATGAAAATGGTAAGGGTGTCGCATCAAATGGAAAAGTAACTGCAAGTTCCTTCTGTGTAATAAATACGGTTAAAGATGAGCTGGCTGTTAGCACAAGTGCAGATAGTTATACTCTCAAAAAAGGGACAACACAGTCTAAGGCTATAAGCGTAGAAATTAAGAATGCAGATGGTAAATATACAAATGCTGATTTGAAGATATTTACAAAGAAAGCATATGAAGCAACAAGTTTTTCATTTGACACGACTGCATCAGTTACTACAGGTGCATTTATAAATGGTGATGAGACAGCTGTTGCTGGAGAGACTGGAAAATATACATATGATCTTAATTCTAAAGGAACAGGCGGATCAGTAGCAGGTTCGTATGTAATTGTTGCTAAGGCAGCAGATGGCTCAATAGGTTCAAAGTATATAACTATTAGAACAGAAGAGGGTATTTCTGCTACAGGTCTTAATCTTGATCTTACAGATGTTATTCTCGCAAATATTAATGATAAGGCTACAATATTTGCAACTGTTACTCCTAGTAATTTAAAGGAAGATGGAAAAACATTTGATCCTGAAACTAGCGCAGAGATTCCTGATGTAGAGTTAAAGTCTAGTGATGAAAAGGTTGCAACAGTTGCTTTTGGCACGGGTATTGGCGCAGCTGTATCAGGTGCATCATGCACAAGTGAAATAGTTATTACAGCTCACAAGCCTGGCAAAGCTACAATCACAGTTACCACAGTTGACGGTGGATTCACAGCTACAGCAAACGTTGAAGTTAACGGCGTTGAGTCTATCAAGGTTTCCGGTGAGAGCAATATCAAGGTTGGCGCAACATCAGCACTTAAGGCTGAGGTTAGTGCATTTGGTAGCGCAGCTAAGACAGTTGAGTGGGCAACATCTGATGCTTCTGTAGCAACAGTTGATGCTAATGGCGTTGTAACTGGTGTTAAGGCTGGTTCCGCAGTTATCACAGCAACAGCTCTTGCAGACACAGAGAAGACAGCTTCCATCACAATCACTGTAAAGGATAAGACAGAAGCTGACAAGAAGGCTGAGGAAGAAGCAGCTAAGAAGGAAGCTGAGAAGAAAGCAGCTGAGGAAGCAGCTAAGAAGGCAGCTGAAGAAGAAGCTAAGAAGGGCGTTCCTGCAGGAACAACCAAGA
>CAMVLM010000024.1 GCA_947168335.1 uncultured Butyrivibrio sp.
AGTGACTGAATTTTCAATGAGCCATCTGACCTAAAATTAGATTAGCAGATACATCTGTTTATAATATAAAATCAATGATTGACAAGCGTTCTGCGTCTTGGTATTATAATCGTTGTGACTAACTCGGTCACGGATTGCTGGCATAGCACAGTCGGTAGTGCGTCGCATTGGTAGTGCGGAGGTCACGGGTCCGATTCCCGTTGCCAGCTCGCCCTTAAATCCAGTATTTATCTGGGTTTAAGGGTATTTTTATGTCTCGAAAAAGTGGTCTGCAAGTGGTCTTTTACGTTAAAACGTTCTGAATTTATCCAAAACATGATAGAATTTTGTCAACCTGGGCATCGGAGCGAACAGCTCTGATATAGTGAAGTGTTGTGTTTTTATCACAATGTCCGGCTGCGTACATGACTGTTTCCAGGTCTCCGCCGGTAGCTCTTGCAACAAAAAAGGCAGCGTTATGTGTGCTGCCAATAAAAATCATTTATATTGTTTGCTTCGATTATAAGAATAACACGTCTGAAATCACTTTGAAATATACAGAAAGACTACAGACAGTGTAATTTTGGTGTCATTAGGACTACACGGAGTGTAATTGTTTTATCGAACTGTGCAGTTTAATAATATCATGCAGATTTTCTTTTAAAAAGAGAACATCAGGGGAAAATTAGTGGAATATCAGTGGAAAATTGGGGTAATCAATGCATATTCAAAAACAAAATACTAAACGAAGATAATTGGTTTTGTTTTTGCTAATAAAATAGAACTATAGGTATAAACTTTTTCTGCAATCTATCCGACATATATTAAAAGTATACATAGGACAAGGATGTCCTGCCCTTTTGATGCGCATATTGTTTCAATGGAGGGAATGGATATGGGTATTTCTGTAAATAATCATTTATCTTTTAGCTTGAATTCTGGCATTAAGATGGTTGGAGCTTCTCATGGCAAATCTACCGATACAAAGTCCGCTGGAATAAAGCATAATTCACAAAATATAAAATCGAATAGTGAATCATTTGTCAGCGATTCTTTGACAGGAGGAGTTGTCAGAAATAAAGCTGCGACTGTAGATCTTTCAAAAGAGGGGAAAAATCTTGCACGAAAGTTGAAAGAAAGCAAGATCGAAGAACTAAAGGAACAATCATCAGAGACTCGTAGCAGTCTGGAAAAGGTCAATACCCTGAATGAGAAATTGCGTAGCGGGGAGGATCTCAGTGACGAGGACAGAGACTTCATTAACGAGGAATTAAAAAAGCTTTCTTCTCAGAACTATGTCGAAAAACGCTTTCATGTAATGACCAAAGAAGATTATGAAGGTGTTATGGGAGCATTGCAAGAGCATATGATTCAGAGAATTCAGCTTTACTCTGATTTGCAAAAAGAACTTGAGGCACAGAAGGATTCAGATGAAGCTGGAAGAAATGCTCAGAAAATTGCTGAGGCAGAGCAGGAACAGTCTCAAAAAAAGAGAATCATTGAAATATTGGATGAAACTCTTAAGGAAGATGATGAAGACGAGGATGCAGATACTAATGATGGTGAAGTGACTGCATCTGAATCCGGTTCTGAGCAAAATGATTCAGGAATCATCTAGTTTGAAAATGAAGAAAAAACAGTAAAGTCTCAAGAGGAATTATTGAAATTCAGAGCAATTGATCTGATTGATAAAAACAAAGAGCAGTTGGAAGGGATGTTTAGTCAGTCAGCATCAGAAAGCGATGCGGTCAGAGAGGCTGACCGACTTATGGATGCGGAACTAATTCGCTCGTATGATCTTTTAACAAATAATGATCTCACGGAAGAGGATAAATTAAAGGAGTTCAATAATTCCTGGGATTATATGCATGAACTGCATTATAATAAGATGATAGATAGGGCTATGTCCAAGCTTGATTTTGATACATGGCTTATTAGTAAGATTGAGTTTAACAGCCATAACAACCTACATGAGGTCATTAAGGATGATAATATCGATAATCCTATGGGTGGTATAGATATGGTTCGTGATTTTTTGACAAATGCAAATCCGTTTTAATATTTAAAAGTCCTGCACATCAACGTGTAGGATTTTTGCCTTTTTGCTGCTTTTGTAGTCGCCGATGGGAAAGATGATTATCAATAGAGCATTCTATGATATAATAATCTCTACCGAAACGTTTACGATGGTTTGTAAAAGAATTGGAGATTTTTATTATGAGTACTGCCAAGAAAATCTTAATTGATAGAGTTAACAGCATGGAAGACAATTTGGATGAGGCTCAGATTCTTGATCGTTTATACATGCTTTCAAGGCTTGAACACAGCAAAAAGCGATGTGAACAGGAAGGTACCATAAAGGACGCTGACCTTGATGAACACTTTAGGGAGAAGAGAAAAAATTATGCAGCATTTTGAACTGGAGTGGTCTCCTGACGCAGTTGATGATCTTGATGAAATATGGGATTCGATAGCAATAGATGGGGATTTTGATATTGCTGATTCATTTGTTGAGAAATTGCGAGAGGAAGCAAGAACATTATGTGATAATGCTCGAAAAGGAAGGATTATTCCAGAGATAGGAATGGATTGCTATCGTGAGCATTATTACAAAGGGTATACTATAGTCTATGAAATTACGGATAAAACCATATTGGTGCATGAAGTATTCAATCAGAAACGTATTTATATCCGGTCGTATCCTAGATTTAATCGAAGATAATATGGACGATAGAAATAGGAAACATAAGTGGTCTTTTTAGTGGTCTTTTAAAAAAAGAGAGTGCCTCAAGTCTATGCTCCGCTTCGGTCTGCGCTGAACAAGCATCCCCCGGATGCTTAGCGCCCTCCTATTCATCAGTGTTTTCACGTTTTGGCACAGTCCGATTCCCGTTGCCAGCTCGATAATTAAAAACCTCGCAAAGCTGGATAATTACTGGCTTGCGAGGTTTTTCTGTATAGGAAGTAAAAATCCAAAGTATCAAAAAATTGCAATTTAGAGACCGCTGGGGGACCGAATCAAAATATAAGCCCACTAATTGTCGCTCCACATAATTATGGAAGCATGTTGTAAACATATTCCCAAGAATCAACAAAAGCCAGAATAAAAAGAGGATTTGTTGCAAATCCAATCCCAATAAGCAACAAACATCTAAACAATCCAGAAATTTATTGCCCTACAAATCCGCACCTGAAAAAATAATCAAAACCCAATTCAATTTTCTTCTGATAATTTCTGAAATTATTTTTCAAAAAATCCGCATATTTATAAAATAATTATTTAGAAAATTATAAGATTCTGTAAATATTAACCTAAAATAACACATGGTATAATGCAAATTAACGGAGTATGCATTCTCGGGATTTTTATGGGGGAAAATATGATATACAATAGCCTTTTTTATATTGCATTCTACTGTGCGACAGTTCTTGTGACGCTTACGACGATAGTGTTTACAAAGCTACAGAAAAGAACCGACAGGCGACAAAACAGATTGTTTTTGTTGATGAATTATATTTTGCTGTTTAATGCGGCTACATGTTTCTTAAGTGAGTTTGTAAATCCGAGGTTCGCCCTGTTGGATGGAGAAATAGCTATATATAAGTTTCTTCAGTTTGTGTATTTTATAAGCCATCCTTTGCTGGCACCAATTCTTCTAAACTATGTTCTGAATGTGACAGGATTTCTGAATGAGCGCCTGAATCTGTTAAAAATCCTGTTTCTTATTCCAACAGCAGTCGTAGAAATTCTTGTTTTACTAAATCCCTTCTTCCATTTTGTTTATTCCTATGGTCCCGGTATGATGTTCCAAAGAGAGTGGGCAGAAGTAATAGTTTATGTTGTTGCGCTGGTGTATTTTATAGCAGCGTTTGTCTGCCTGATGTTTTCCTGGAACACCATGCTCAGGCGCAGAAGGTGGTCGCTGGCGTATTTCTTTGTAGTTTCCCTGACGGGCTTATTGCTGCAGTTATTTGTGATAAATATAAAGAGCGAGCTGTTTGCGGAATCCATAGCACTTGTGGGACTTATGATGGCTATAGAAAATGAGGAAGGCAGGCTTGATTCTGAGACCGGCTTCTATAACAGAAATGCTCTTAAGATGGATGTAAATCATCTGATTTCAGGAAATCGCATCTTCCAGATTGTGTGTTTGAAGTTAACCAACCTGGACTCTTTTACAAGGATGACAGGCTTGTCCAATACGGATGAAATCATTCAGGAAGTAGCGGCTTTCCTTAAAACATTGATGCCAAGATACTTCATGTATCACACGGATCAAAGCACCATAGTAATGATGCTTGATGGTTATAACTTCCCCAAGGGAGAGGATGATGCACTGAGAATAGCAGAGGCTGTGGATCATCGCTTTGAAAGCGAGTGGACAATTCACGGTGTGCCAATGAAAATCTCTGCTGTTGTCATGGTTGCCGGTGTGCCGAAGAAGATCAGCTCTCTTGCGGATCTGTTCTATATGATAGATTCACCGGTGCCTAAGGATATTGAGCATACTCTGCTTATAAATGATGATCTTAAATTCCTCATCAGACGGGCTGAGGTGGAAGCAGCCATAACAAGCGGCCTGGCCCAGGGCAATTTCGAGGTTTATTATCAGCCTACTTATTGCACGGATGGAGTCACGATTCACGGTGCAGAAGCACTTATCAGACTGCATGATCCCAAGTTGGGAGATCTTTTCCCGGACGAGTTTATTCCTGTTGCTGAACAGACGGGGTATATAGATGATATTGATGATTTTGTTCTGAATGAGGTGTGTGCTTTTCTGAAAAGCGGAGTACCCACAAGGCTTGGAATGGAATGCATTAACGTCAACCTTTCGGTTCTTCAGTGCATGCAGGACAATTTTGTCCGGAAAATAAGGGAAATAGTTGACAGCTACGGTATTTCCAAGTCTCTGATCAATTTTGAGATTACTGAATCAGTGTCAGCTACAGATGAAAAGCTGCTTAGCGATGTTATAACCAGTCTGAAGGAGAATGGATTCCAGTTTTCAATGGATGATTATGGCACAGGATATTCGAATATCCACTCTCTGTTTTCGCTTGATTTTGATATCGTCAAGATTGATAAGAGCATTCTCTGGGATGCTGACAGCAGCGAGTTCGGACAGATCATTCTTGAAAACAGTGTGAGAATGATCAAACAGATGAAAATGAAAATTCTGGTTGAAGGTGTGGAAAAAATGCAGCATGTTGAGAAGCTGAAAAAGCTTGGAGTTGATTATTATCAGGGGTATTTCTTCTCCAAGCCTGTTCCGCAAAAAGAGCTTGTCAAATACTGCTCGTCAAAGTAAAAGGGGATGGAGGACACTATGGAGCTTACTAGTAATGAAAAGGATGTACTTGCGGGCCTTTCGTTTAATGCGGAAGAGATAAAAAAGGGAGAGCTTAACGAAGCAGACATGGCTATGCTGCTTGAAATGAGAGCTGTTTACAGTTATCTTGAAGAAAAGTATCCAAGCTATAAATTCGAGATTTCCAGCTGTGATCCAAAGTCGGGAACGGTTAAGGAATACGACGAGTGGTATTTTCGGGCGGAAAAAATAGACAGAGCTTCTGCATTTATAGCACTGGTGACAGAGGACGGGGAATCCTTTGATATAAAAGATGATTTTTACGGCGAGATAGTCAGAGGCTCAATTCAGGACTTTCTGGGAGAAAAGCTGGGTTCAAATGATATTCCCGTAATACAGATAAATGCAGGTTTCTGGGAGTATCTGGGAAAAGAATACGGCGAAAAAATTTTGGCTGAGGATGTGCTGAAGGGGAAGATTCCTGCAGGAAATGACATAAAGATTTTCCTGGATGGCTCGGGTATGGATGCTTCTTCCTATGGCGATGTGGTGAAGAAGATAACTGAAATTCTGAAAAAAGAAGATGTACTTGGAGAAATTTATATCGTTGTTCTGAAGGATAAAGACAGCGATTTTGCCAAAGACAGATTGTATTCAAAAAGTATTACGCTGGAGTGAAGTTGAGGTTTTTTCGAGGGGATTTTTATGAACAGTAATCTTACATTGGAAGAAGTAGTTTTAATAAATAATCTGCTCTATTGTGAAAATCTTGGCGGCCCGAAGGGAACTTTTCTTCATCCCAGTCAGGAGCTTCGTACGATCGGTGATTATGTCAAAGGTGTACTCAGGAATGTGGACCTTATAGAGGATGAAACGGAGTACAGCACCGGTGTTACAGGAGCTGAGTACAAGGAAATTCTCAGGGCGATAAAAGCCAATGATCATTTAAAAGAAATTATTATTCAGCAGGTTCACTATGAGAGTGAAGGCGCAGGCGGTGGAAGAAGCGCATTTCTTGTGGACCCTGCCTATAATGAGGCAATCATTGCTTTTAAGGGGACCCAGAGTGACGCGGAATGGATTGATAACGTTTCGGGTCTTTATAAGGTGCCCACTGAATTTCAGGAAAATGCTTTGAACTGGTTTAAGTCCCTTGAACTTGATGGTTTCGATATTATTACGGTTACAGGGCATTCCAAAGGCGGCAACAAGTCCAAATTCATCACCATCATGGATGACAGAGTAAATAACTGTTTTTCCTTTGACGGTCAGGGATTTTCTGATGAGTTCATCAGACAGTACTCTGCGGAAATTGTTAAAAACAGGGACAAGATTTTAAATATCATCGCAGAGAGTGACTTTGTAAACATTCTTTTAAATGATGTGGGTAAAAAGCAGTTTTACCTTGGAACCAACTTTGGAAGACTGGGCTTTGCTGAAAATCACTGTGCCAACGCCATCCTGTTCTTTGATGATAATGGGGACGTATCTCTTTGGAAGGCAAAGGGACAGGATAAGAAAATGTCAGATCTTGATAAGATGCTCAACAGCTTTATCAGGACCAGCCGCATGAATACAAAAGAGAATGTGGCCAAAATGCTTGGTAACGTCATCGTAAGTGCCAAGAGCAAAGATACTGATGGAATCTTTGGTATTTTCTCTGATGATAAGTACAAGGAAAGTGCTGCAAAATTAGTGGCATTTATTCTGAAATATAAATATGAAAAACCCGAGATGGTGGACTCGGTTAAGGCTATCCTTTCACAAAACGGGTTCAATGTCAGCATGGTTGGAGTGGTGGATTTTATCACAAATCATGAGTTTTTAATAAAGCTTATCGGTAAGAATCCAAAATCCATGATACGACTTTTGCAAATCAATCATGCACCGGACAATGTTATTGCATTCTTGAGTAAGCATCCGGAGCTGTTCGATTTTATTGTTCTGGTCTCCAGGAAAATGCATATGCTTACAAGAATGAATATGGACGGTGACGATCTGGATCCGGAAAATGATGTTATCACTATTGGTAAAAAGAGAACCTATTATATTTCCAAGAGAAGGGTAACGGCTTATTTGGGCTATCTTGCTGTTAGTGCAGGTGTGGCTTTTGTAGTGTTCGAGTTTTTTGGGAGCAGATGAAATGGCAAATGAAATGAAAAATGAGGAGAATATAGTCTTGACAGGGACTGTTGTTACCAGGGAAGAACTGGCTCTTGATCAGAAAAAGATGGACCGCCTTGACTCTTCAAAAATGGTTGGGATTATGGATGAAATCTATACCAAAGCCATAAACGGAATTCCCAAAATCAGCCGGTCTGTAGATGAAATTGCTGCGGAATATATGAACAGATACAATGACGCGAAAACCGCAGCCAGAGAGCTTTCAAGGTATCAGATTGCAAAATGCGGAACCACCGGATTCATTACCGGTCTTGGCGGACTTATTACTTTGCCTGTTGCCATTCCTGCAAATGTAGGAAGAGTTATTTATGTTCAGATAAGAATGATCGCAGCGATAGCAAGGATTGGAGGCTTCGATATTCATTCTGATCAGGTGCAGACCCTTGTTTATACCTGCTTAACAGGAAATGCCATTTCGGATGTCATAAAACAGACAGGCATCAGAATGGGGGAAAAGCTATCAGAATCTGTTATTGCGAGAATTCCGGCGAAGGTTTTGACGATGGTCAATCAGAAAGTCGGCTTCAAGCTGATCGCCCAGTTCGGAAGTGAGGGTGCAATTAACCTTATGGAGTTTGTGCCTGTGGCAGGAGGCGTAATCGGTGGAGCAATTGATATTGCATCTACAAGGATTATAGCTAATAATGCCATAACGGTTTTTATTGATAAAAAGATTCCGGAAGAGAGAAAGAGCTTTAAAGAAGTTGCAATGCCTGTTACCAAAAAGGGCACAGAGATGCTTGGCAAGGCAAAAGACAGTGTTGGTAAAGGTATTAACACTGTTTCATCCACTGTAAAAAATAAGTATGACGAAACAATCAATGAGATGAAAACTGTAAAGATGCCCGTCAGGGAGGTGTCTTCCGGAAAGCTTGAGCAGGGGAAAATGTGCCATGTTATCACATCACCCAGAAGGATTCTGCTTAGCTGGGATTATTTTACTGATGAAAATGGAAACCGTTATATGATTGAAAAATCAATGACCATGCCATCAAAGCAAAAGAAAAATGCTTACGAGTACTATGTTGATTTTGAAGATCAAAGCATTGAACTGCCCAAAGGAACTGTGCTGTTTGCAGGTGAGGATAAATGGAGAAAGAAGCTTCCGGACAGCGATATAAACAGTATGGTCTACTGTGCTTTTTATACATCAATGCCTCTGCCTGAAAACGAGACTTTAGAGAATCAGCCGGCTGACATAACCATAAAACTTTCCAAAGATGGAATGCTGTTTGTGGAGAGGAAAAGCGCTGCTTCATCCTTAAAATATTCACTTGGAAAAAAGGCAGCAAGAAAGTTTTTTGAGGATCTTAAGAATTGCATTTCATCAGGAGAGAGCAGACCTTTCGAAACAGGTGATGCTTTTGGCAGGCTGCTGACTCTGCAGTTTGAAAATGGCGAAGAAATATCCTATCAGGACGTCAGAGGATATGAAAACGGAAAAACCACAAAGGATATTATTTATGGACTTATCAAGGCTCAGGGGGTTAACTGCGCTTTATAAAAAGTTCATTATTTACCGAATAGTTTTATACATTAAAACATTAATATAAATTAAAATAATTAAAGGAGAAATAATTTCCGGCAGATTTATATTTTTTTTTAGTAGAAAAGCTATGAGGTATATATATGGACCAGATGAAGAACGAGCGGTTCATTATCTTGCTTGATTCTCTGGCGGGAATTGGGCTTGCTATAGAGACCATTTTATCGGGGTGGGAGTACTGGGCTCCGCTTCTGATCATTATTGGAACATTATCGCTATGGGTTGTCCATATAAAAGGGAAATTTGATTATAACGTTCGCAAGAATGCGTATTTTATTTATGCGATGATTGCGGTTTTTTTTCATGGTGCTCACGAAACCAGCCTTTTTGATATTGCGCTGGTGATTGTGTTTGCCATGATAGCATATTCTGTTTTCAATGAGCCCTACATGATAAGAGGAATCTTTATTCTTTTCTTTGTATTGCTGGGTATGCATATATATCTTTCAATACAGCATGATCACATTTTTTCTGATTTTCTGACTGTTTCCCGTGTTGTGCTTCATATGCTTATTGTAATCATGGCATATTTCTGTTGTAAGAAAAACATTGAGGACAGGCTTGAAATGATTCAGGCTGAAGAAGATAAAAACGATCGTATCGAAGATGTTGACGCCGACATGGAGGACTTTCTTACAAACATTTCCCATGAGCTGAGAACCCCGGTAAATGTAGTTAACGGAATGTCTGAAATGCTGATAAAAAAGAGCGTCGGAAGTGAGGCTGTTGCAATAAAAAGTGCAGGAATCCGCCTTGCATATCAGATAGAGGACATTCAGGATTACACGGAATGTAAACGGGATAAGATCATCCTTGAAGAGGATGAATATATGAGCACATCGCTGATAAATGATGTGGTAACAGGCTTCAGACTTCTGGAGAATGATAAAAAGCTTGAGCTTATTGTGGATCTGGATCCAATGGCCCCCACAAGAATGCGCGGAGATGTCAAGAAGCTTCACAAGATATTCAGGCACCTTTTGGAGAATGCAGTAAAGTTTACCACAAAGGGCGGCATTTACCTGAAGATGTTTACCGAGAATACGGATTACGGCGTCAACCTTTGTATAGAAATGACTGATACCGGCGTGGGAATGGACAGATGGGCAATCGCATCCGTCACCAAGGGAATGTATCAGGCCAATAAAAAAAGAAATCGCAGCTCAGGAGGCATTGGTCTTGGGCTTTTCATAGTGTATGGATTTGCTCACAAAATGGGTGGATTCGTCAAAATTGAAAGTGAAAGAAGCCTTGGAACTACTGTGCGTGTAACGATACCTCAGAGGGTAGTTGATAAAAAACCATGCCTGTCTCTGTCAAAAGATTTCAGCGGTGATATTCTGTTCCATAACCGCTCCGACAAATATAAGGTTCCGAGAGTCCGGGAGTTTTATCGTTCAATGGCAACTAATCTTGCGACCGGAATAAGGGTTCATCTTTATTCGGCAGAATCAATAAAAGAAATAGAGTCACTTTACAACAAGCTTAATATCTCCATTATTTTTATGGGACAGGAAGAGTATGAAGCCGATTCCGAGTATTTTGATGAAATCAGCAGCACAGATGTGGTTGTTGCAGTTTCGGCAGATCCGGGATTTAAGCCCAATTCCGGAAGCAACGTGCTTATAATGCCTAAACCTCTTTATGCATATCCTGTTATTAAGATCATAAACGAAGGAAGAAATGCCGGTGACCTCACCTTCCTGGGAAAAGAAAACAAGCCTGTTTTCAGAAATGTGAAAGCACTTGTTGTTGATGATGAGCCTATGAACCTTGTGGTTGCCACCGAACTTTTCAAGGAATATGAAATTCAGACTGATACAGCTTACAGCGGAAAAGAGGCCATAAGAAAATTCAGTAATTCAGATTATGATGTGGTATTTATGGACCACATGATGCCCGAGATGGATGGCGTGGAAGCCATGAAGCGGATAAAAATACTGGCTTCTGAGATGAAGAAGGAGGTCATAGTGATAGCCCTGACTGCAAATGCAGTTTCAGGTGCAAGAGAGATGTTTATGAAGGAGGGCTTTGACGGTTTTATTGCCAAGCCTATAAACATTGCTGATTTTGAGAGAGTTATGCTAAGGGAACTTCCCAAATCTTATAAAGAGAAGGGAGGTTATGTGGAATGAAGAAAAATGGATATATCCAGAGCCTTATAAATGCCATTAAGGATCCGGAAAGAGATTTAATTGAGCGTATATATCTTGCACTGACCATAATTTCCGAGCTGACTGTGTTCATTGCTCTTATCGGAGATATTCTTACCAAGGAAAATCCCTATGAGATAGCGATTATTATTGGAACACTTATTTTCGTTCCCGGCCTGATGGCAATATGCCTTAAGAAAAATAAAATTAAGACAGCCACAAAGATAACGGTTATTGGTCTTGTGTTTGTAATTCTTCCGTCATTGTACTTCTTTGGCGGAGGAGTAGAGGGCGGCGGTGTCCTCTGGATCATCTTTACATTTACCTATGCGGGTCTTGTGCTTACAGGAGCATGGCGCACGGTTATTTTTGGACTTATCGTGCTGATGTCATTCTTCTGTTATGTCATGGAATACTACCATCCGGAAATGGTTTATGAGCACACAAAAAGAGAATTCTTCATAGACTCATTCATTTCCATAGTTTTGGTGGGAATAGTCTGCTTTGCAATGACATGGCTTCAGAACTGGATTTTCCAAATGGAAAACGAACGCGCGCAGAAAGCGGCAAAGCAAGCGGAGGATCTTACAAAATCCCAGAATCGTTTCTTCTCAAGTATGAGCCATGAGATCCGTACGCCCATAAATTCCATTCTTGGGTTAAACGAACTGATCCTCAGGGACCAGAGTGCATCGGATGAAATAGTAAGAGATGCTGTAGGAATACAGGGATCAGGCAAGATGCTGCTTGCACTTATAAACGATATCCTGGACTTTTCAAAAATCGAAGCCGGAAGCATGGACATAGTGCCTGTTGATTACAATATTGGCGATATGCTTTCTGAGATTGTAAACATGATCTGGGTAAAAGCCAATGATAAAGGGCTTAAGCTCAATGTAAGTATTGACCCCAAGGTTCCCGCACTGCTGTACGGTGACGAGGTCAGGGTCAAGCAGATAATTCTTAATCTCTTAAACAATGCTGTAAAGTATACAGGCGCAGGTTATGTAGAACTGCATATTGAGAGCAGTGAAAAAAATGAGAAAACAGTGGAGCTTACCATCTCCATATCAGATACGGGAATGGGAATAAAACGGGAAGTTATTCCTTTCCTTTTCGATGCTTTTAAGAGAGTGGACGAAGAAAAGAATCGCTATATCGAGGGAACAGGGCTTGGACTTTCCATAGTAAAACAGCTTGTTGACCTCATGGGTGGTACCATAACCGTTAACAGCGTATATGGTGAAGGATCCACCTTTACCGTAGTTCTTGATCAGGGAATATCGGATGACGCACAGATCGGTGAGCTGAATATCCACAATCAGAGCGTTATTCACAGAAGCAAGTATGAATGCGGCTTCAGGGCTCCGGAGGCAAGAATACTTATCGTTGATGATAATCTGATGAATCTGGAGGTTGAGGCAAGACTTCTTGCGGATACAGACATGGTGATTGATCAGGCCATAAGCGGAAAGGAAGCTCTGGAGTATGATCTGAAATATCGTTATGATGTGATTCTTATGGATCATCTTATGCCCGAAATGGATGGCATAAAATGTCTGGAAGAAATACGGAATCATACCGGTGGACTTAACCACACCACACCTGTTCTTATCCTTACGGCTAATGCCGGCAGTGATAACAAGGAATTGTACAATCGGGCAGGCTTTGACGGATATCTTGTAAAACCTGTTTCAGGAGAAGCTCTTGAAAACCTCCTTGTGAAGTATATTTCAAAGGAAAAGATTATCCTGAACAATAACAAAGTAATGACAATGAGAGAAGACATCAAGGCTTCCGATGTTTATTCAGGAAAAGCTGCCGTTATCATTACTTCAACAAGTATGTGCGATCTTCCCAATACGCTTGTTAAAAAGCTGCGTATTCCTATCATTCCTTTCTACATTAAAACCGAGGAAGGTGTATTTAAAGACGGAATACAGATGGGTGCCGATGAACTCATAAGATATATAAATAAAGGGAAAAATGCTGAATCTGCACCTCCGGAAGAACAGGATTATACGGAGTTTTTTGCAGCCCAGCTAAAAAAGGCACATCACCTTATTCATATAGCACTTACAACTGATATGAGTGCCGATTACAAGAGAGCAACGGAGGTTGCCAAGTCCTTTGATAATGTGACGGTTGTTAATTCAGAATTGATTTCTTCTGCTGCCGGAATCCTTGTACTTATAGCATATAAGCTGTCCCAGATGTACGATTCGGTGGAGGAGATCGTTCAGGAGCTGGAGTACGTAAAACATTACTTAAAGTGCAGTTTTGTTATTGATACAACGGAGTATATGGCAAGAAGAGATCTGGTGAACAGAAGAGTGCATTCAGTTGCCAAAAGTCTCAGCCTCCATCCCAGCATTGTTGTCAGAGATAATAAAACACGTACAGGCACAGTATGGATGGGCAGTACTAAAAGAGCCTACAGGAAATACATTCAGAGCCTGTTTTCACATGGCATTACTGTGGATCCCGATGTGGCGTTCATTACATATGTTGATGTTCCGCAAGATACACTTATGTGGATAAAAAAGGAAATAGAAAAATATGCTCATTTTGAGAATATTGTTTTCAAGCAGGCTTCAGCAGCCATATCCTCCAATTGCGGACCCGGAACCTTTGGTGTTCTTTTCATGGTAAAGAACGATGCTTCATATAATCTGTCATCGCTGTTTGATAACTCAATGCTTATTCCGGATAATAATGCTGAGAACGTTTCTGAAGCAGATACAGAAACTACAGAGATTACGGACTATGAAGAAGAGGAGATTCTGCAGGAAAGTGATAAAAATGGGGATAATGAAAAAACCGAAAAATGGTATGAAAACCTTGAGGGAATAGATGGCGAAGCAGCCATGAAAAACAGCGGATCTGAAAGTGCCTTTAAATCTGTGCTGAAGATTTTCTATGAGTCCATTGAAGGCTATTCTGGTGAGCTCCAGGGATTCTATGATGAAAATGACTGGGGCAGCTATACAATAAAGGTTCATGCCCTTAAGAGTTCCTGCAAACTTATAGGTGCGCTTGGAACTGCTAAAAAAGCGGAGCTTCTTGAAAGTGCCGGAAAAGAAGATAATATAGATTATATAAAGAGTGCCCATGACGATTTCATGACAGAGTATCTGGGTTACAAAGGTATTCTCGATAAGGTATTCGGAAATGAAACCGCTGCAGCTGCTCCGGAGAAAAAGCCGGCAAAACCGGAAATGGGAAAAGTCATTCTTGATAGTGTATTTGAAGGAATTCGTGAAGCGGCTGAGGCAATGGATTACAGTGCTATAGAAGAAATTCTGGATGAAGTCGACAATTATGAGATTCCTGATAATGAGGCAGACAGATTCAGGCTTATCCGTGAGAAATTCGGACAGTTTGATTATGACGGAATTCTTGATGCGTTGAAGTAACTGATTGAGCAGAGGAGAGAGCAATATATGAAAACCAAATCGGCAATGATAATCAGTGATAAAGAGAGCATAATTATCAGAAGTATTCAGAAAAAACTGCAGGAAATGCGTGTTCTTTCGTTAACGGTTGAGGGCAGGATTGACAGGATTGACAGTCGCAAGGATGAAATGGATATATTTATTGTCTTTTTGCCTGATGAGATATCCGAAGGACTTATGGAAGTGATGGTTTACCTGGCTGATTATATATTGGAAGTTGGCAAGCCCATTGTATTCATAGGCTCAGCCGATAAAAAAATAATCATCACCACCAGATTCAGAAAGATTGGTGACCAGCTTTTGTGGTTTGACAGACCCCTTGATGTTGAAATCCTTGGTGAGCGTATAGAAGAAGCCTGGGAAAGACAGGAAAAACAGTCGGTACTTAGAAAAATTCTTATAGTTGATGATGATCCAAACTATGCCAGGATGGTAAGAGACTGGCTGAAGGATTACTATAAGGTTGATATGGTGGCATCAGGAGCACAGAGCCTTACCTATTTAACAAGAAATACTGTGGATCTTATCCTTTTGGATTATGAGATGCCTGTTGTAGACGGCCCACAGGTTCTGCAGATGCTCAGGGAGGACAGCTTCACTGCAACAATTCCGGTTATTTTCCTTACGGGTGTTGATAACAGAGAGAGCGTAAAAAAGGTTGTCAGCCTCAAACCTCAGGGATACATACTGAAATCCACAACCAGGACCGACCTTCTGGTGACCCTTAATGATTTCTTTATGAATAAATAAAAACAGTAGGAATACTGTGAAAAACAGCGGTTTATAAATAATTAATCAATTGTCACATAGTGACACACAAAACAAAATAAGCTCATATTAAAATATAGGTATAGAGTACCAAAACTTTTTATAAGAGGTTTTTATTATGAGAAGAAAGGCTATTATTTTGGTAATGACCATATCTATGTTATTTGTATTATCTTCCTGCCAGAAAAATGAAGAAGAGCTTATTGGTTATGATGCCGTTATGGAAGTACATGATGGGGCAAGGTATTGAATGGAAGTTGGTTTTGGAGAAAAAATCAAAAATCTTCGAATGAAAAGCAAGCTTTCACAACAACAGCTTGCTGACAAACTCTTTGTGAGCAGATCAAGCGTGGCTAATTGGGAAAGCGACAGGAGAATTCCGGATCCTGTTCTCATTGCCAGGATTGCAAAACTGTTTAACATTGATGTGTCTGAATTGCTTTATGCAACTGACTCCGACAATACAGTGCCTGAAGTTATTGTCGTTGATGATGAACGTATTCTTTTGCAGGGAGCGATGTCAATACTGGCGGAAGCTATGCCGAATGCCAACATCACAGGTTTTACCAGACCTTCGGAAGCAATAAGTTTCTCCGAGAAAAATAATGTAAATATTGCATTTCTTGACATTGAGCTTGGAAAGATGAATGGAATAGAACTGTGCAATAAACTTATGGACATCAATTCGCTTACTAATGTCATATTTTTAACCAGCTATCCTGATTATGCACAGAGTGCCTGGGGAACATTGGCAAGTGGCTTTCTGGTAAAACCGGTAAGTAAAGAAGATATAGTGGTTCAGCTGGGAAAGCTCAGATATCCGTTGAAGGGAGTAGGGGGACATGTTGCAATGGATTGACATAATTAATCTCTGCATAGCATCTATGGGTATCACGGTGGCTGCCGGTGGACTACTCCTTACTTTTAATGTCCACTATTTGGAAAAGTGGGTAAAAAAATATTTTACGATAATGTTTGCAATCATTGTCGCATATATTCTATCGGATTTGACGTCTCAGATTTCTCTTGTTTTTTTGGGAAAGGGATTTGGGACTCTTTCTAAAATTGCTGTTTTCTTCGAATCGTTTTTTTCATCTCTTCTGATGCCATTCCTTACTATATATATGCATAAACTTATCGGAAAGAATATCTTTTCGAAAAATTTCTTTGTGATAATGACCTTGTGGGCTTTTTACTTTATCACACTTTTAGTAACACAGGTTACCACGGATATATACTATGTAACAGAGGATAATGTGTACAAAAGAGGACCGTATTATCCGATTTTACTTGTTCCGGCAGCTGCCTTGATGGCAGTAAACCTGTGGTATCTTTACAGAATAAGAAACCGGATCTCGCGCAACAATCTGATTTCTCTTTGCCTCTATATTCTGATTCCGCTTGTTGCCATGGCTGTGCAGATGTTTTCCTATGGACTTCTGTTTGTTGTATTTGGAATATCGGTTTCTGCGATGCTGATGTTTTCTTTTATCATGAGGGACCAGTACGAAAAGAGCATCAGGCAGGCACAGGTACTTTCGGAGCAGGAGCTCATGATCAAAATTCTCCAGATGAGACCTCATTTCATATACAATACCCTCTCTAATATTTACTATCTGTGCGACATTGAACCTGAAAAAGCGAAAATGGTCGTTGGTGACTTTATAACTTATCTCAGAAAATATTTTTATGCCATGACCAGCAAGGAACTGATTCCCTTTGAGGAGGAACTGATTCATACAAAGGCTTATCTGTCGGTGGTAAAGACCAGATTTGAAGACATGATCTTTGTGGAATATGATACGGATTTCATAGATTTCAAAGTGCCGCCTCTGACTCTGGAACCCATAGTTGAGAATTCCGTAAAACATGGCCTTGATCCGGATTCCGAGTCACTTCATATCCTTGTCCGAACCAGACATGAAGATGGTTATAACAGACTTATTGTTGAAGATGATGGCACAGGTTACTCGCCTGATCCGGAAAATGATGATGAAAAAAATGACGGTGAGATAAACGGATTACATATCGGACTTTCAAATGTAAGTGAGCGTGTCAGAACCATGTGTGGTGGCTCTCTTACTATCAGTAAGAAAAATAATGGCACTGGAACTATAGTTACAATAGATTTCCCCGTATAAATAATAAAAGTGAAAACAGTCCGGAAAAGAAGCGCAGTACGGCAAAGGACAGCTTTGTATTGGAGAACTGATCAAGGCAGGTTGCTTTTGGCCGCAAAAAAAGATAGAATTAAAATGTTTTATTGGCTTTATTTTTATTCTTATGTGAGGAACACGTTTTGAAGGGGAAAAGAAATTTAATAAGTAATACTAACAAGAAGCTTTTAGGAATCAGGAAAAGCGCTTTATCTGTTTTGCTTGCAACAGGTCTTGTGTTTGCAGGAGTTGGAAGTGATTATGGATTTCATTATACGGTTTATGCAGATGACGGTACGTCGGCAGATGAATCGTCTGCATTGCCTGAGACTGATGAAAGTGATAACTCTGTAGTATTCGGAAGCAGCGCAGATAGCAGCAGTACAGCATCTACAGATAATGATGCTGATAACAGCAGTACAGAGTCCACAGATAATGCGGATAACAGCAGTACGGCATCCACAGATGATGCTGATAACAGCAGTACAGAGTCCACAGATGATGCGGATAACAGTAGTACAGCATCCACAGATAACAATGCGGACAGCAGTAGTACAGCATCTACAGACAATACCGATAATTCCGGCACAGGAAGCTGCGCGGATACAGAAAGCTCTGATAATAACTCAGAAAACAGGGAGCAGGTAACACCCGACAATTCAGACAATCAGAGTGATAATGTAAATGACAATGATGGTTATGAGCCTATAAATCCTGAGGATAGCTATGATGAAGAGAAGCCCACACTTAAGCTTGAATCCATGAGTCTTGTCAAGGTTTATGATGGTAAGCCTCTTGTGGATGATATGGGCGTCCTCGTAGTTGAAGAGGGATGGCAGGATGGTGACGGTGCAACATACACTTTCACTGAAAGTCAGACCAATGTTGGTTCTGTTCCCAACAAATTTACTATCAACTTTAATAAAGAAGGTATTGAGGATAAGTACAATATCCTTGTAAAATACGGCGAGCTCAGAGTTGTTGACAGATTAGACGATCAGAAATACATTCTGACCATCACAGGTAAGAGTGATAAAGTCCTTTATGATGGTACTGAAAAGAGCTTCGGCGGATTTTCAGTAAGCGGTAGAAGCAACAGTGAGTATCGTGTTGAGGGATCAGGAGATCCCGCTGAGAATATTGCCTTTGTGATCGGTGACGTTACTTTTTATGTATCCGGAGTAAATGCGAAGGCAACCGGAACCAATGCAGGCGATTACCTTGTTGATATCACAGGTTCTCCGGTGGTTAAGGATGCAGCCGGTAATGATGTTACAAATGAGTTCAAATTTGAATACTTCCCGGGAACATTCACCATTGGAAAGCGAAAGGTGACTTTGAAATCAGGAAGTGCCAGAAAGACATATGATGGTGAAGAACTTATCAATCATGAAGTTACGGTTACCGGAGATGGATTTGTTGATGGTGAGGGCGTAACATATAAGTTTACCGGAAAACAGAAAGAGGTAGGAGAGAGCTATAACTACTTCACTTATAAGGTGAAAGAGGGAACTCTTGCAAAGAACTACAACATTAAGGTTGTTCCCGGTAAACTGGTTGTTAAAGAAGCTGAAAACAGTAATGGTGGTTCCGGTGAGAATAACTCATCAGGAGAATCCACAAGCAATTCAGAGAATAATTCTTCAGAACAGTCCGGTTCTGAGAATAGTTCATCAAGTGCCAATGCTTCTACAGAAAGTACTAATGTACAGACTGCAGATGCAGGAACCGGAGCATCAGAGCAGCCCCAGGAAGGACCTGCTGTCCTTGGTGCAAAGAAAGGAAGTAATAAAGGTACTTCCGATACCGGTGAGAATAAGAGTAAAGTTCTCGGTGCAAGGAGAGGAGCAACTGAGGATGAAACTCACAGCCTGCCGGCAAGATTAGTGATCATGATCATTTCTTTATCGGCAGCAATATATATTACCCGAAAGAATAAGAGAAATTATAATGGCTGAATCAGAAGAGAGAATATATGGTAAAAATCTGGTCTGCATCTGCGTTGAGTCAGATGAGAACAATGATATACAGGGTGTTATGTGGACACCCTACGAGGAGGACGGAATAGCATTTAAAAGCGCATACGACCTGGTGATGCAGATGGACTATCTGTATGATGACTGGGATTTTCCCCAGAGAACCACATCCTACAGATCCTTTTGTAAAAAAGATAAAACAAAGGATTTCCACAATCCCAATTCCATAAGGAAAAGGGAACCTATCAGAAGCCTTAAGTCTTTTAAAGGCGAGAAAGCAACATTTCTGGTACAGGTGAAATTCAGACAGCACTCTTCCTGGCAGGGACAGGTGCTTTGGGCTGAGAAGAAAAAGAAGTCTCACTTCAGAAGTGTTCTGGAACTTATGAAACTATTTGAAAGTGCACTTGAGCAGTCAGAGGAATGATTATAAGTCCGAGGAGCCGGTTCATCGCTCTTCGGACTTTATGTAAGTTTACAGACTAATGGTGATAAGATGACAAAGAAACAGTTGGCCCTTGAGGTTATAAACAGATTAAAAAAAGAGTATCCTCTTTCAAAGTGCACCCTTGATTACAGCGAGGCATGGCAGCTTCTGGTGAGCGTAAGGCTTGCTGCCCAGTGCACTGATGCAAGGGTTGATAAGACAACACCTCTTTTATATGCGAAGTTTCCAACTGTAAGGGCACTTGCTGAAGCTGACCCTTCTGAAATCGAAGAGATTGTAAGGCCATGCGGTCTTGGAAAATCCAAGGCCAGGGATATTTCAGCCTGCATGAAGGTTCTGGTTGAAAAGTATGACGGTCTTGTACCCGATAATATGGAGGAACTGCTTGAATTGCCCGGTGTTGGCAGAAAGAGTGCAAATCTCATCCTTGGGGATATTTATGGTAAGCCTGCAATAGTAACGGATACTCATTGCATAAGACTCAGTAATCTTATAGGGCTTGTGGATGATGAGAAGGATCCGTATAAAGTTGAAAAAGCACTCCTTAAGATAGTCCCGCCTGAAGAGGGAAATGATCTGTGTCACCGGTTTGTGGATCATGGCAGAGCAGTGTGTGTTGCAAGAAGACCGCAGTGTGATATCTGCTGTCTCAAAGATATTTGCAGACATTCGGTCAGGAGTAAATAATGTTTATCTGTAAGATTTTTATAGAATTCATGATATACAGTTTTATAGGGTGGATGTACGAATGCACCTACTGCACGGTGAAAGAGGGACACTGGCAGAACAGAGGATTTTTATTTGGGCCGATTTGCCCGATTTACGGAACAGGAGCTGTGCTCACCACGCTGATCTTTGGGTATCTTCCCATGTTCAGGAATATACCTTTTGACATGATCCCGCTGTGGAAGATTTTCCTGATCTGTTCAGTGGGCAGTTTTTTTCTGGAATATGGAACGTCCTATGTTCTGGAAAAAAGATTCCATGCAGTATGGTGGGATTACAATGATATGCCCCTCAATATAAACGGAAGGGTGTGTGTTCCTGCAACCATAGGTTTTGGCGTTGCCGGAATCCTTATGACACGTTTTGTACTTCCTTTTACCGAAAAAGTACGCAGTGCCGTAAATCCGTATGTGGCAGAGTTTGTTGCGCTTTTGCTTATGGCGTATCTGGCAGCGGATCTGGTGCTTACTGTTTCCAGTTTGTATCATCTCCTTGCAATGGTTGAGAACGCAATGTGTGAATTTGATAACAGGATGGAAGGTGCTTTTCAGACAGCGGCAGCAACTCCTGCCAGAGCAAAGGAAACGATTACAGCTATGCCTCAGAAGGCAAAGGAAATGGCTCTTTCGGTTCCCGGTATGGTCAAGGGTGCCATTGCTACTTATGAGGAGAAGATGAAGGAGATTGTTAATTCATCCGCTGAAAAACTTGATTTCAGACAGAAATATCAGCTTAAGACCATCAAGATTTTCAGATACAAAAGACCTGTACTCAGAAGCGGAAAGCGACTGAATACAGAAAAGATGCATGATTTTTACAGAGGACTCCAGGATAGAATCAAGTCTGATAAGTGATAGGAGATAAGATGATAATAGAGGGATGGGTTGTTTTAAATTTTTTCTGCGGACTGTTGCTTGTCCTGTTGCTGCTTTTCCAGAGCAGCACATCCAGCATAAAAACCGGTAAAAAGTATTCCGCACTTCTTTTTATGACGCTTGGTCTTTTATGTGCTGAGACGCTTGGAAGGATTGGTGAGACACATCCGGACAATCTGCTGTTTTTGGCAAGGTTTGGATATTTTCTGATCTTCCTGCTTGATCCGGTGAATATTCTTTTTGCGCTTACTTATATAGATTGCTGGATGGACAATGTTAACAGAAAGGGAAGACGTCCCTTTGCAGTAGCATTTCAGGTGTTTGCCCTTGTGAATATGATACTTGTAACCTTCTCTCAGGTGTTTGGACTTAAACTGTTTTATTACTTTGAGAACGGAGTTTACCATAGAGGTTCACTGTTTATGCTAAGGGGTATCTGTATGATGGTATTCATCATACTCCTTGCGGTATATGTTCTTATCTATAGAAGCAATATTTTAAATGAGTACAGAAATGCAATTATTACGCTTCCGGTTCTTTCACTTTTGGGAGCAATATTACAGGTCTTTGTGGCAAATATGGATATTACCTATGCTGCAATTTCCATAAGCTGTCTGCTTTTGTTTTTCTATCTTCAGAGCAGGGATGTCAACGTCGACTATCTCACAGGCGTGCTTAACAGACGCGGCCTTGATATCAAGCTTGAGGAAAATATTAAGCAGAGCCTTGCCGGTGGTGGAAGGTTTTCTGCGATCATGATGGACGTGGATCATTTCAAGGAAATAAATGATCATCACGGTCACATGGCGGGAGACAGAACCGTCAGGGATATTGCAGCGATTCTGGTTGAGGTGTTTGGACAAAACGCATCCATCGGAAGATTCGGTGGAGACGAGTTTTGCATCGTTTCTGATATCAGTGACAATGCAAGTATAGAAGAAAAGATAGATCTTGTTCATAAACGGATCAAAGAGTTCAGAGAGAAAAATGGATGGAAGGAAATGCTGGATGTAAGCTGCGGCTACAGGATTTACGATCCTGAGGACGCAATAAGCGCAGAGGCTTTTCAGGAACTGATAGATGTACTTATGTATCGTGAAAAACAGGAACACCATCTAAATGATAGAAGAAAAAATGGAGAAAGCAGAGCATGAATAAAACAGTAAAAGGACTTGCAGAATTTATTACAAAGAGTCCGACAGCATTTCACGCTGTTAATGAATTAAAACAGAGACTTTTAAAGGAAGGCTTTGAGGAGCTTACCGAGAATAGTCAGTGGAAGCTTAAAAAGGGTGGAAAGTATTTCGTTACAAGAAATGGTTCCTCAATTATTTCTTTTAAACTTCCCAAGGCTGATTATAAGGGATTTTACATGATCGCAAGTCACAGCGATTCACCTTCATTTAAGATTAAGGAGAATCCTGAAATAGAAGCACAGGGCGCTTACGTGACTCTTAATGTGGAGAAGTACGGCGGTATGCTGTGTGCACCCTGGTTTGACAGACCGCTTTCAGTGGCCGGCAGAGTTATGATCAAAAAGGGCGGAAAAAACAGCCTCGCTGCAGATTGCAAGCTTGTTAACATCGACAGGGATCTTGTGATGATCCCTTCCCTTGCCATTCACATGAACAGAGAAGCAAATGACGGATACAAGTACAATCCGCAGAAGGATCTGCTTCCGATTTTTAGTGATGAGACTGGTAAAGACGGCTTTATTAAGCTTGTTGCAGAGGCAGCAGGTACAAAGCCTGAGAATATTATTTCCCACGATCTGTTTTTGTATAACAGAGTTGAGCCTACAGTCTGGGGTGCCGGTGAGGAATATGTTTCCGCCGGACGTCTTGATGACCTTGAATGCTGCTATGGCTCCTTCGAAGGCTTCATTAAGGCAGAGAATAAAAAGCATGTAACTATGCATGTTGTATTTGATAATGAAGAGGTTGGAAGCACAACAAGACAGGGTGCAGCATCAACCTTCCTCAAGGATACACTTATGAGGATAAATGAAAGCTTTGGAAAGACTCACGAGGAGTATCTTATGTCACTGGCAGAGAGCCTCATGGTGTCAGCTGACAATGCACATGCTGTTCATCCCAACTATTCCGAGAAAGCAGATCCTGTTAACAGACCTGTTATGAACAAGGGTATCGTAATCAAGTACAATGCAAATCAGAAGTACACTACTGATTCCATTTCCGCAGCTGCATGCAAGATGGTATGCGAGGAAGCAGGAGTTCCTTATCAGACATTTACAAACAGATCTGATGTTGCAGGCGGTTCAACACTTGGAAATATTTCCGGAACACAGGTGGCTGTATCAACAGTTGATATAGGAATGGCCCAGCTTGCAATGCACTCGCCTTATGAGACCGCAGGAGTTAAGGATGTGGAGTATCTTGTTAAATTCGCAGGTACATTTTACGCATCAGATATAGCTCTTAATATGGTATAATTTTTCGGTACATATTTTGTAATTGATCGGAGACAAAAATGGGATTATTTGACTTTTTTGGTGGTAAAAAGAAAAAAGAGGAGGAAGCAGCTTTACTTCAGGAGCAGCAGGAAAATGAGAGAAGACTCGAGCGCATTCAGGAGCTTAAAGATAAGCACAGCGCACTTGGATGGCCCTCTCCTGTGAGAATCAATCCTGTAAAGGTTGCAGGTCAGGAGGATGTTGTTCTTGAGGATCCGCTGACAGAGGAGCGCAAGGAAGAGATCGGAGAGATGCTCTATGATGATGAACTCAGTACAGATGCTATCCGTTTCCTTTCAATGCAGGAGCTTTTATTCCTTCTTACAGCTCAGGAGACATTTCAGAAGGAAGAGCCTTTTCCTAACTTTGAGGTGAACCATCGCAAAATCTATAATGAGATTCTCGGAAGAGTTCGTGATGCTAAGATGCTTTATGTACTCTACGATTTTGCAACAGGTTATCCTTTCCTGGATCATGGCTATATAAACATTTACTCCAGTGAGGAGTATGCACAGAATGCAGTTAAGGTATTTGAGAAGCAGTTCAGGCGTCTGGTTGTCCGTCCCTGCAAGGCAGATAACGAGGCTGAGTCAGCAAAAGACAGACGCAGCTTTTTCGACTATCTTTACTACCTGGGCGTTGAACACTTTATAGTTGATAACGGATATTATCGTGCACACTTTAAGAGAGGCGAGATAGTTGCAGCTCCCGGAGACTGGGGCGGCGCTACCGATAATTCTCCCAAGAATCCCGCACTTGTATTTTCAATGCTTGATTTTTTGGGTGAGGTCAGATGGCCTGTTAAATATGAAAAGAGAAATGAAATCCTTGCTGCAAAGGAACTTCGCATGGCAAGAGCAGCACAGGCTGCAACATATATTGTGCCCATGCAGCATGAGGGACCTGTTGAGATAACAAACGATGGTCGCTTCAAGTTCACCAAGGATACAAAGATTCGTTTCCCTGAGATCAAGTCCAAGGATGAGAAGCATTTCCTTCCTGTGTTTACCGATGGACTTGAGTTCAGCAAGATGTTTGGTAAAACTGAGTTCAAGGGTGCAGTATTCACATTCGGAGATATTCTCAAGTTTGTAGGGGAGAAGGATGGAATTATCATCAATCCCGGCGGACAGAAGATTATGATTCCCAGAGACCGTATGGCGGCACTTCAGATGGCTGCTTTATCAACTCAGGCAGCTGCAGCAGCCGGTAAAAAGCCTGCAGCCAAGAAGCTTTCAGAGACAGAGGCTGCAATACAGTCTGCAATGAAGGGAAAGGGAATTGCTGCCAAGACATCTTCAGATGAATCTGCAAAGATGGTAGAGCTTGAGGATGATGCACCCATGACTGAGATCCCTCATGACGGTGATGAGGTTGAGCTTACCGGAGGAGAACCGATTGATGAGACATCCTCTGAATTCGCTCCGGAAGAAGAGTAATTAAAAACGGAAATTCTTTCTTAATTATACATTCTGCTTGTTATACATTTGCTAATGAAGTAGAATTAATGTATTCCATTTGATTTTGTGCATCTAATAAATGCGGGGGGCTGCAATATGTTTGATAGGATTTTTGGACGATATCTTCTTAGTAAAGATAAAATTTCAAAGACACAGCTTAATCAGGTATATCAGATACAGGATGCCAAAAGAGCAAAGCTCGGCGTAATAGCTGTTTCTGAGAAACTGATGACGGTTGCCCAGGCAGAGGAGATCAATGCACTTCAGGCAACAATGGATAAGCGCTTTGGCGATCTTGCTGTTGAGAGAGGATATCTTACCAATATTCAGGTGGGACGTCTTTTGTCCCTTCAGGGAGATGAGTTCCTTACATTTACATCAGCCCTTATTGAACGGGGATTCTTATCTCTTGAAGAAGTAAATAATCTGGTAAACGAATATCAGCATGAGATGAACTTAAGCGATGAAAACATGGAAGCGCTTAAGAGGGGAGAACTCAATCCCATAATTCCGTTATTTGTTGATTGTAATGATGAGGATTATGTTTCTCTTTTTACTTATGGAATAAAGAATTTCTACAGACTGGTTGATACACATGTGGCTATTGAGAAGGCTTACAAGACGGGACATATTGATGGTGAGTGTGTAAGCTATCAGAGAATCTACGGTGATGTTTCTGCTACAGTGGCCCTTATCGGTAAGGATGAGGATCTTCAGAAGATGGCCAAGAGCTATACCAAGGAAGAATTCATCGAGACCAAAGAGGACGCCCTTGATGCCATGTGTGAGTTGATAAACTGTATCAATGGTCTTTATGCCACAGATAAAAGCAAACAGGGCAAGAAAATTGAATTGGAGCCACCTGTTTTTGCTACGAGATATTCCGCTCTGTCTGGCGATGATATGCATGTAATACCGATTTATAGCTGTGAAAGTGAAGTATTTTTTGTTGTTTCCATTAATAGTGATGTGACTGTTAAATAAGGAGAATTGACATGGCAAATATATTGATGGTGGATGATTCCAGAATTTCACGCAGGGTATTAAAGGATATGCTCGAGAAACATGGACATGTTGTGGTCGGTGAAGCTACTAATGGTCAGGAAGCATTTGACTGCTATGGTAAGATTAATCCGGACATTGTTACCATGGATATCACTATGCCTGTAATGGATGGAATAGAGAGCCTTAAGCTTATTCACAAGGGCTATCCCGATTCCAAGGTTATCATGGTTACGGCAGCAGGACAGAATGAAAAAATAAAAGAAGCTATTGATAACGGAGCAGTGGAATTTGTGACTAAGCCTCTTGATGAGGAGAAAGTCATTTCTGCTATCGATAAAGTACTAAAGAAATGAGGATTTATGTTTAATGATATTCATATTGGTCCGGTGACACTTCACATGTACGGACTAATGATCGCCGTTGGTTTTTTGTCGGCGCTGATGATTGTTTTAAAGAGGGGGAAAAATAAAGGACTTTCTGAAGATACAATTTATGGTATTTTTTATTGTGCTATTATAGGAGGTCTGCTTGGGTGCAGACTTCTGTTTTATATAGTAGAGTTTCCGAGTGTTCTGAAAAATCCGTCCATATTATGGGATTTTAGAAACGGATATGTTGTGTATGGCGGAATCATAGGTGGAATACTGACAGCTCTTTTTTATGCGAAAAAGATTAGAAAAGAAAAGTTTATTCCGTATTTTGATGTTGTTATGCCTGCAGTTGCAATAGCTCAGGGCTTTGGAAGAATAGGATGCTTTTTCGCGGGATGCTGTTACGGAGCAGAGACCACAAGTCCCTTCCATGTAGTGTTTACGCATTCCGATTTTGCACCTAACAATGTACAGCTGATTCCTACACAGCTCATGTCTTCTGCGGGAGATTTCCTTATTGGATTGTTCCTGATAAAGTACAGTTCAAAGACAGAAGTTCCCGGAAGAGTAGCGGCCATGTACCTTATACTTTATGGTGTGGGCAGATTTATAATCGAGTTTTTCAGAGCCGATTACAGAGGAAGTATCGGAGTGTTTTCAACATCTCAGATCATTTCGTTTGGAATAGTATTTATAGGTATTGTGTTCTATATGCTGGCTCCCAAAATACAGGAAAAAGAATGAAAATAAATGGATGGCAGATGGATTTAAATCCAACCGCCATCCATTGTTATTATCTGGCCGGTGAGATAGTCCGGAGCGTCTATGATTTTCAGCGCAAGCTCTGCAACTTCCTCCGGTTCACAGATTCTGTCAGCAGGGATGTCTGCTGCAATTTCCTGTATTTCTTCCTCGGACAGATGCATGGTGTTCATCTCTGTATTGACCATTCCACAGGCTATGGCATTTACAGGGATTCTGCTGGGAGCCAGTTCTTTTGCCAGGGCTTTTGTAAAGGAATTTACGGCACCCTTTGAAGCAGAATATGCAACTTCACATGAAGCACCCACATTGCCCCATACGGAGGATATATTGAGTATTCGTCCACTGCCATTTCTGACCATGTCGGGAACAGCGTTCTTACATATGTAGAAAATGGAATCCAGATTGGTGGACATGACGTTGTGCCATTCTTCGGAACTCATATCAGTAAGGAGACCATAGTAGGCAATTCCTGCATTGTTTATTACAATCTGTGGAAGCCCCTGACCGTTTTCTGACATGGATCTGAACATGGTGTTCACTTCATCTTCTTTTCCCAGATCAAGGCTGAAACAAGTACAGGAAACGCCATATTTGTCTGTAATCTCGTTTCTGAGGTTATATAATTTTTCTATATTATTCTTGCAGCAAAGATAAAGAGGATAGCCTTCTCTTGCAAAAGCTTTAGCGATGGCTGCACCGATTCCCCTTGAAGCACCTGTTATGAGAACATTTTTTTTCTCATTATCTGTAGGCATAAGAGCATCCTCCCGGATATAATTAAGTAGGCTGTCAAAATTTGCTTTTAACACCAATATTATTTTATCATAAAAAAATACTTTACATTTTGAGTAAAAAGATATATTGTTAATCTATAAAAAGAAATTGCGTACAATCAAATAATACACAATTATTACGGAGGTAGTATTATGCATGACCTTATTATTGTAGGATCAGGCCCCGCAGGCCTTTCAGCAGCAGTATATGCCATGAGAGCAGGACTTGACACTCTTGTTATTGAGAAGGACCCTGTGAGTGGCGGACAGATTCTTATAACCTATGAAGTTGACAATTATCTCGGTCTTCCCGGAATAAACGGTTTTGATATGGGAACCAAATTCCGCGAGCATGCAGATAAACTCGGAGCAAAGTTTGCTGAGGGTACAGTTTCATCAATAACCACAGAGAAGAAGGGAAGCGATACAGAGGCTCCTTTATTTAAGGTTACAACTGACCTCGGAGAGCATGAGGCAAAAACAATAATCCTTGCTACAGGAGCAAGCCATAACAAGCTTGGAGTAAAGGGAGAAGAGGAATTTACAGGAAGAGGTGTTTCATACTGCGCTACCTGTGACGGAGCTTTTTTCAGAAACAAGGTTGCAGTTGTTAACGGCGGCGGTGATGTTGCGGTTGAGGATGCTATTTTCCTGGCAAGAGGATGCAGCAAGGTCTATCTTGTTCACAGAAGAGATGAACTTAGGGCTGCCAAGATCCTTCAGCAGGAACTTTTAGCACTTCCCAATGTTGAAGTTGTATGGGACAGCGTGATCGAAGAAGTTAAAGGTGACAATAAGGTTACTGCTGTTTCAGTTAAGAATGTTAAGAGTGGTGAAACAAAAGATATAGAAACAGATGCACTTTTTGTTGCAATCGGTATTCATCCTCTTACAGAAGCTTTTTCAGGCCTTGCTGATATGGATGATAACGGATATATTATCGCAGGCGAGGACGGAGCAACCTCCACACCCGGTATTTTCGTTGCCGGAGATTCCAGAAAGAAGAGGCTGCGCCAGATAGTAACTGCTGTTGCTGACGGTGCCAATGCAGTTACTGCTGTACAGGACTTTTTAATAGGAAAAGAATAAAATTTCATATCCGTCACAAAATGTTCATAAAAAAATTCGGAAACTATGAAAAAACAAGCCAGTATCTGCATAAATACTGGCTTGTAATTTGATGTAATAATAGTGAAAATTTGAAAAATGGCTTATTTACAGGCTCCAATTTGGCCCTCTGAAAGGTACAAAAGGTTGACAAACGAAATAAGGCAGAGTATATTGTTAAAAGATGTAACAAAATTGTAACAATTATTTGGAGGTCCAATTTGCGAAAAACTAATGTGCAGCTAGTGGCTATGGGGGTAGCAGCTGCGGTAACATTTGGAGGAACTGGTATAAATGTATCCGCTACATCATCTAAGGTAACATCGGTATTACCTTCTGCGGGAATCAGTTACGCATTAACTTCTGATTCTGTATCACTGTCTAACCTTACTAGCGATGATTCAGACAACAACGATCAGGCTAAGAATTCAGATATAACAGAAACAACACCACTTGCATCAACTCTTCAGCAGAATATCCTTAATGATATTCAGAAGGAGACAGGTGCCAACATCACAATCTCAGAGTATGATAATCAGAATTCAGATGCTGAAGCTGAAACTGAGAAGACTGATGAAGAAAAAGAAGAAGAGCTTTTCAAGACTCTTGTAATTGCTCAGGTTAATGATTACGTTAATGTTCGTGACAACCCGAGTGAAGAGGATGGCGAGATCATCGGTAAGCTCTATGATGATTCAGTAGGAACATTTGTAGAAGAAGTAAACGGCTGGTACAAGATTAAGTCCGGATCCGTTGAAGGATATGTTAAAGCAGAATATTGTGTAACAGGCGATAAGGCAGTAGAACTTGCCAAGGAAGTTGGTAAGCGTATCGCAACAGTTACAACAACAACACTTAAAGTAAGAAGCGGCCCCAGTACAGATGATGAAGTACTCGGACTTGTACCGATCGAAGATGAGCTCGTTGTTACAGAAGAGCTTGATGATTGGGTTAAGGTTAGTATCGAGGAAGGTGATGGTTACGTTTCACGTGACTATGTAAAACTTTCCACAGAGTTTGTTAAGGCAGAGTCCAAGGCAGAAGAAGAGGCTCGTCTTAAGAAGGAAGAAGAGGCCAGACTTGCAGCTCTTGCTTCCGCTAAGAAGGGAACAAAGAAATCTTCAGATTCTTCAGGATCTAAGAGTTATAATTCAGCAGGAAGTTATACAACACAGTCCAGCTCAATCGGATCAGCAGTTGCTTCCTTTGCTCAGCAGTTTGTAGGTAATCCTTACGTTTACGGTGGATCCAGTCTTACAAACGGAACAGACTGCTCAGGATTTGTAATGAGTGTATATGCTAACTTCGGTGTAAGCCTTCCTCATTCATCCGGTGCAGACAGAAGCGTCGGTGCAGCAGTCGATGGACTTGCTAATGCACAGCCCGGTGACATTGTATGTTATTCAGGACACGTTGGAATTTATATCGGCGGCGGTCAGATCGTACATGCATCTACAGCAGCTACAGGTATCAAGATTTCAAATGCTGATTACAGACAGGTACTTGCAGTAAGACGTATCTTCTAAAATTTAAAAATGAACATAAAAAAACCGGAAGGCAAATGCCTTCCGGTTTTTAGTTGCATATTTTTTTAGGAAGTTCCATCTCGCTATGCTCGATGGAACAACTCTAAAACACTAAACTCGCTACTACCTCGTTAAGTGTTTTAGGTTTCTGGTTCGATGAGTCCGTATGTGCCACCTTTACGCTTATATACCACATTGGGCTGATCGGTCTCTGCATTGATGAATACAAAGAAGTTATGTCCCAAAAGCTCCATCTGGATAGCAGCGTCTTCGACATACATAGGTTTAAGATCAAACTTCTTTACACGCTCGATGCGAATTTCTTCATCATCGTAATTGTCATTCTCAACATACTCCTTCTTGAAGTTGCTGATCTCTGTCTGATGTTTGTTAACAAGTTTGCTCTTATATTTTTTGAGCTGTCTTTCAATAATCTCTTCTACGAGATCAATTGATACATACATGTCACTGCTGACCTGTTCGGATCTGATAATCTTTCCTTTAACAGGAATTGTTACTTCGATCTTATGACGATCTTTGTCAGCTGTAAGGGTTACGTTGACATTTGTATCCGGGGTGAAATACTTTTCAAGTTTTCCGATTTTTTCCTCCACAGCGGATTTCAGTCCGGGTGTTACATCAATGTTTTTTCCAATAATTGTAAATTTCATGCAATCATCCCCTTTATTCTGATATTGTGATTCTTTGCTTTGAATCAGATTTTATAAACAAATTATATCATTGTCTGAAGTATTTAATCAATTAATACTGCTTACTTTACAAATCTTTTATTTTTGAACTGAATTTGTCCAATTTTTACAAAAAGTATGTTTGGTGTATATGAGAAAACAAAAGTGGATAAATTTGTACCTTGAGTGGATAATGTGGATAACTTTGTGTATATGTCGATAAAATGTGGGTTCCCTACTTCAATATTGTGGATAACTTTTTAAGATTTTCTTAAGTTCGTGTGAACATTTTGTATTGACTTTTTTTTTTCTGTGCAAATCTTACAGTTTTACAAAAATTTAATAAAAAACAGTTATATTATCAGTGCTTTTGGTTGCGTATAAAAAAGCGTGCATGCTATAATATATTCGTTGTGACAAAAAAATAACAAGCAACAAAATAATCATAATTTAGCGGACTTAAGTCCCGAAACGGAGGTAGCATCTATGGCACAGAAGGTAGTATTGGCAGGCGCTTGCAGAACTGCGATCGGTAAGATGGGTGGAGCACTTTCAAACACACCGGCAGCAGATTTGGGCTCTATTGTTATCAAGGAGGCATTGAACAGAGCAGGCGTTAAGCCGGAGCAGGTTGACGAGGTTCTTATGGGCTGCGTTATCCAGGCAGGTCTCGGACAGAACGTTGCACGTCAGGCATCAATCAAGGCAGGTCTTCCTGTTGAGGTTCCTGCAGTTACTATCAATGTAGTATGTGGTTCAGGTCTTAACTGCGTAAACATGGCAGCAGAGATGATCAGATCTGGCGATGCTGATATTGTTGTAGCAGGTGGTATGGAGAACATGTCAATGGCTCCTTTCGCACTTGACAAGGCTCGTTTCGGTTATCGTATGAATAACGGCGTATTAAAGGATTGCATGGTCAACGATGCACTTTGGGATGCGTTCAACGATTACCACATGATCCAGACAGCTGATAATGTAGCAGCACAGTGGAAGCTTACAAGAGAAGAACTTGATGAGTTCGCTCTTAACAGTCAGCAGAAGACAGAAGCAGCTCAGAAGGCTGGAAAGTTCAAGGATGAGATCGTTCCTGTAGAGGTTAAGGTTAAGAAGGATACAGTTGTATTCGATACTGATGAAGGCCCTCGTCCTGGTTCAACAATTGAAGGACTTGCAAAGCTTCGTCCTATCAATAAGGATGGTGTTACTACAGCTGGTAACGCATCAGGTATCAACGACGGTGCAGCAGCAATCGTTGTAATGAGCGAAGAGAAGGCTAAGGAGCTTGGTGTTAAGCCTATGGCTACATGGGTAGCTGGAGCTCTTGGCGGTGTTGATCCTTCAATCATGGGTGTTGGCCCTGTTGCAGCAACAAAGAAGGTTCTTGATCGCACAGGTCTTAAGATCGAGGATATCGATATTTACGAAGCAAACGAAGCTTTCGCAGCACAGTCTGTAGCTGTTGGTAAGGATCTTGGCTTCGACCTTTCAAAACTTAATGTAAACGGTGGCGCTATTGCACTTGGCCACCCCGTAGGAGCATCAGGATGCCGTATCCTTGTTACTCTTCTTCACGAGATGCAGAGATCTGATAAGAAGCGTGGTCTTGCTACACTTTGTATCGGTGGTGGAATGGGTTGTGCTACTATCGTTGAGCGCGACTAAGGTAATCACACGGTCAGGCTTTTATGAGTCTGGTGTACTACCAAATTAAATACATAAAGCGCTGTAAGAGCAAAATCTTACGGCGCTTATTGCACGTTTTAATGAATATCTTGGAGTTTTAGCTCTGATTAAGAATTCAGTACTATACTTCATAGAAAAATATAAGGAGGCAAAGAAAATGGGATTTGTAAATGTTGAAGTTAAGGATAAAATTGCAGTCCTTACAATCAACCGTCCTGAGGCACTCAATGCTCTTAACAGCCAGGTTCTTGATGACCTTAACGCTGCTCTTGACAGCATTGATGTTAACACAGTAAGAGCTCTTGTTCTTACAGGTGCAGGAGAGAAGTCATTCGTAGCAGGTGCAGACATCGGAGAGATGAGCACACTTACTAAGGCAGAAGGTGAGGCTTTTGGTAAGAAGGGTAATGATGTATTCAGAAAGCTTGAAACATTCCCTATTCCTACAATCGCAGCAGTAAACGGCTTTGCTCTTGGTGGTGGCTGCGAGATTTCTATGAGCTGTGATATTCGTATCTGCTCAGATAACGCTATGTTTGGACAGCCTGAAGTTGGTCTTGGAATTACTCCCGGTTTCGGCGGCACACAGAGACTTGCTCGTCTTATCGGTGCAGGCATGGCTAAGCAGCTTATTTACACAGCACGCAACATCAAGGCTGACGAGGCATTCAGAGTCGGTCTTGTTAATGCAGTATATACACAGGAAGAGCTTCTTCCTGCAGCTGAGAAGATGGCAAACACAATTGCAGCACAGGCTCCTATCGCAGTTCGTGCCTGCAAGAAGGCTATAAATGAAGGACTTCAGCTTGATATCGATAAGGCTATCGAGCTTGAGGAGAAGATCTTCGGCGATTGTTTCGAGACAGAAGATCAGCGTGAAGGTATGGCAAACTTCCTTCGTAAAAAGGATGATCCTAAGAAGGTTAAGGTTGTTGACTTCCAGAACAAGTAAAAAAGTAATCACCTGGCGGATGAAAGAGCCTGGTGTACTACTTTATTCCTGCGAGGGCTTTGGCCCGAGAGCAGAACTTCAATTATAAAATAATTTTAGGAGGAAATATAAATGAAGGTAGCAGTAATTGGCGCCGGCACAATGGGTGCAGGTATCGCACAGGCATTTGCACAGACTGAGAGCGTAGAGAAAGTTTATCTTTGCGACATTAAGACAGAGTTCGCAGAGGGCGGACTTGCTAAGATCAAGAAGAATCTTGACAAGCAGGTTGCTAAGGGAAAGATGGACCAGGCTAAGGCTGATGGTATCTCTGGTAAGATCCAGACAGGTCTTAACGATATCTGCTCAGATGCTGATCTCGTAGTTGAGGCAGCTCTTGAGGTTATGGATATCAAGAAGAATCTTTTCAAGGAGCTTGAAGAGAATATCGTAAAGAATCCTGATTGCATCTTTGCATCTAACACATCATCACTTTCAATCACAGAGATCGGTGCAGGACTTCCTAAGCCGGTTATCGGTATGCACTTCTTCAATCCCGCTCCTGTAATGAAGCTGGTTGAGGTTATCCAGGGTGCAAACACACCTGATGCTGATGTTGAGAAGATCAAGAAGATCTCTGAGGATCTTGGTAAGACTCCTGTACAGGTTAACGAGGCAGCTGGTTTCGTTGTAAACCGTATCCTTGTTCCTATGATCAACGAAGGTATCTTCGTATATTCAGAAGGTGTTGCTGATATTCAGGGTGTTGATACAGCTATGAAGCTTGGATGCAACCATCCTATGGGACCCCTTGAACTCGGTGACTACATTGGTCTTGATATCGTTCTTGCTATCATGGATGTTCTCTATGCAGAGACCGGTGATTCCAAGTATCGTGCTTGCCCTCTTCTTCGTAAGATGGTTCGTGGTAAGAAGCTTGGTGTTAAGACAG
>CAMVLM010000025.1 GCA_947168335.1 uncultured Butyrivibrio sp.
TGTACATCCTGTAAAGTAGGTCTTGCAAACGAAGAGGTTGTTAACGGCGTCTGCGAGCGTTGTGGCAGCGAGGTAGTCCGCAAGGTTAAGAGTGAGTGGATGCTCAAGATCACTGAGTATGCTGACAAACTTATTGATGGTCTCGACGGTGTTGATTATATTGAGAGAGTTAAGGTTTCCCAGAAAAACTGGATCGGCAGAAGTACAGGTGCCGAGGTTGATTTTGCAATCAAGGGAACAGAGGACAGCCTTACAGTTTATACAACACGCTGCGATACTCTGTTTGGTGCTACATACATGGTTGTTTCACCTGAGCACCCTTACCTTGATAAGTACAAGGATCAGATCAAAAACTTTGATGAGATATTAAGCTATCGTGAGGAAGCTGCCAAGAAGTCAGATTTCGAGCGCGCAGAGCTTGCCAAGGATAAGACAGGCGTGCAGGTAGACGGTCTTCTTGCAATCAATCCCGTAAACGGAAAAGAGATTCCGATCTGGGTATCTGATTATGTTCTTATGAGCTATGGTACCGGCGCTATCATGGCTGTACCTGCTCATGATGACAGAGACTGGGAATTCGCCAAGAAGTTCAATCTTCCCATCATTCAGGTTGTTGCCAAGGATGGAGAGAATGTAGATGTTAATGAAGCTGCATTTACTGATGTAGCAACAGGTGTGCTTATCAATTCAGATTTCATCAACGGTCTCTCTGTTGAGGATGCCAAGGCTAAGATGATCTCATTCCTTGAGGAGAAGAAGATTGGCCATGCACAGGTTAACTACAAGCTTCGTGACTGGGTATTCTCACGCCAGAGATATTGGGGTGAGCCTATTCCGATCGTTGAGTGCCCCAAGTGTGGATTCGTTCCGATTGATGAGTCAGAGCTTCCTTTGCTTCTTCCCGAGGTAGAAAGCTATGAACCTACAGATAACGGTGAGTCACCGCTTGCAGCTATGACAGACTGGGTTAACACAACATGTCCTTGCTGTGGCGGCCCTGCTAAGAGAGAAACAGATACCATGCCTCAGTGGGCAGGATCTTCATGGTATTTCCTCAGATATACTGATCCTACAAACACAGAAGCGCTTGCCAGCAAGGAAGCTCTTAAGTACTGGCTCCCTGTAGACTGGTACAATGGAGGAATGGAGCATACAACACTCCACCTTCTGTATTCAAGATTCTGGCATAAGTTCCTGTATGATCAGGGCGTAGTACCTACAACAGAGCCTTATCAGAAGCGTACAAGCCATGGAATGATCCTTGGTGAGAACGGTGAGAAGATGAGTAAGAGCCGTGGTAATGTCGTTAATCCTGATGACATTGTTGAGGATTACGGTGCAGATACACTTCGTACCTATGAGATGTTCATCGGTGCATTTGATCTTGCTGCTTCATGGTCAGAAGATGGTGTAAAGGGATGTCGCAGATTCCTTGAGAGAGTATGGAAGCTTCAGGATATCCTGGTTGACGGTGATGAGTATTCAGATGATCTTAAGGGTGAGATGCACAGAACCATCAAGAAGGTTTCCAGTGATTTCGAGAACCTTAAGTACAACACAGCTATTGCAGCTATGATGTCACTGATAAATGATTTCTATAAGAAGAATGCGGTTACCAAGGCTGAGTACAAGACATTACTTGTAATGCTCAACCCTGTTGCTCCTCATATTACAGAGGAAATCTGGCAGAGAATTGGCTGCGAAGGCAGAATCTATCAGCAGACATGGCCTGAGTATGATGAGGCACTTACTGTTGAGAGCACTGTTGAGATCGCTGTTCAGGTAAACGGTAAGGTACGTGCAACAATCTCAATTGGCAAAGATGATCCTAAGGATGCAGTTCTTGCCAAGGCAAAAGAAGCAATCGCCGGTAAGTTTGATGGCAACATCATCAAGGAAATCTATGTTCCCGGTAAGATTGTTAATATCGTAATGAAATAAAAAGCTTTCGAGAAAAGGATACATTCTCAATAAATACAATGAAGGAGCTCTTGCTTCAGATGTTAAATGACACTGATGTGAGAGCTTTTTTCTATGTTCATATATTATCCTGATTCTTAAATTTATGTTAAATAGTTATAAAGTTGATGATATTAGCGAATAAAAAATAGTAAAATGAACTAGTAATAATCAAATATAGTTATGCTATTTTCTGTTTATATGAGGGTGGATTATGGGAATAAAAAAATTGATCAGTGTTGATGAGAATAAGATTCATGATATGAGTGTTCAGGAGAAGTTCAATTCGACCTTCAGGCAGATCATTACCATGTTCTGCGTGGCTATTGCCATACTGGCAATTACCATTGTATCTGCTGTCGTATCAATAAGAACTATCTATAACAAGTATTACACAATGAACACCATTCAGGCTGATATCAGAATTGATATGCAGGCTCTGGCTAAATGCTTTTTATGGGCTTTGTCATCTCCTGATGATGCTATCAGGCAGGAACAACTTGGAAAATCAAATGAGAAGTTCAGTGAGTTCAATGATAATATAGAAAAACTTTCAAAGGTTATGGATGATACCTCAGCACTTTCAACGGTATCAACTGATCTTAAGACTGTGGAAGCAAACGGTAAGACATTGGAGAGCATGTTCTCTGACGGTTCATCAGCTTCTGACCTTTTCTATTATTATAATGATACTCTTTATCCTTCAATAAATGTTGCGGTACAGGATTTCAAGACAGTATCAACTGGCTCTGCTGAGGCTGCTGCAAGTGCCTACAAAAATTCACTTATTCTTGGCGCTGTAATGTCAATATTAACCACAATAATTGTTGTTCTTGTTATGCTCTACATAGTAGATGTAAAGAGAAAGCTTTCAAAATCCATTCTTATACCTGTAGAAGAGATTTCCAAGGCTGCTGATGAGATGTCCAAGGGAAATCTTCATATAAACATTGATTACACATCTGAGGATGAGCTGGGCAGACTGGCGAAGGATCTCAATGATTCCACTGCTGTTACAGAGAAAATCGTTACGGATATCAGAGAGACCCTTAAGCTTGTTGCAGATGGTGATTTTACTCATGGAACACTTCACCCGAATCTTTATAAAGAAGATTTTGCTTCCATAAGCGAAGCATTAAATAACATCACAGATTCACTTTCAGACACATTGTCACATGTTCGTGATTCCTCAAATCATGTTTCTGAGGGTGCCAGTGGAATGAGCAGAGGAGCATCAGATCTTGCGGAGGGTGCTACCGATCAGGCTGCTGCGGTAGAGGAGCTTACGGCTTCTGTTGCAACAGTTACAGCACAGACAAGAACCATGGCAGAAACAGCTGAAAAATCAAGACAGATGGCTGACAGAGTTAAAGATGATGCAGATGCAAGCGCTCGTAAGATGCACCTGGTTACTGATGCCATGATTAGAATTACCGAGGCGTCCAATGAGATTGAGCAGGTAACCAATTCCATTGAGTCGATTGCCAAACAGACACAGCTCCTTGCACTTAATGCTTCAATTGAGGCAGCCCGCGCAGGAGAGTCAGGAAAGGGATTTGCTGTTGTTGCAGATGAGATCAGTACACTTGCAACCCAGAGTTCAGAGGCTGCAAAGAATACGCATCAGCTGATTCAGGATACCATGGAAGAGATAAGAAACGGTAATGATGTTGTTGCAGAGACAACAGAGGCACTGCAGCAGATGCAGGCTTCTGTAGAAGAGATTACCGGAATGATCATAGATACAGGAGAGATGGCTGCTAATCAGGCTCAGAGTATGGATGAGATCAATGAAGGTATCGATCAGATTTCCACAGTAGTTCAGAATAATTCCGAGACAGCTCAGGAATCCAGCAATGTATCCCAGGAGCTTACACAGCAGTCAGAGGATCTGAACAGACTTATCAATCAGTTCAAGCTAAGATAAATAAGAACAGAATACTAATTACGGGTACTGATTTCTCCAGTGAGAGGCGGTGCCCGTATTTTTATGGCACTGGAAAAACTTTTTTTGAATTCTTCAACGCGTTAGCAAATTAAAGCGTTGACATTATCGGTATTATTGTATACAATGATACAAATCGTGACTTAGAATTATATTTCGAGCTTGGCAAAAGAGTCAGTCACAAAAATTTAAGTTTACAGAAATGAGGTATTACCATGCAGGATCAGACATTCCAAAACAGACCGGTAACAATGAATGAGCACAACAATCTTCTTCAGATAGAAGAGCACATGTATATTCTTGATGATGTGCAAAAGCCCAATGTTTTCAGAAATATGTTTCCATATGATGAGATTCCGAAAATTCCTTTTAATGATCGAATCGTACCTCATAATATGCCAAAAGATATCTGGATTACAGATACAACTTTCAGAGACGGTCAGCAGTCACGTGCTCCGTATTCTACAGAGCAGATAGTTCACATCTATGATAAATTGCATGAACTTGGCGGCCCTAACGGAATGATCAGAGCAAGTGAGTTCTTTTTATACAGCAAGAAGGACAGAGATGCGGTATATAAGTGCATGGAGAGAGGATATGAATTTCCTGAGGTTACCAGCTGGATCCGTGCCAGCAAGGAGGACTTCAAGCTGGTAAAAGAGATTGGAATGAAGGAAACAGGAATCCTTGTAAGCTGCTCTGACTATCACATTTTCCTTAAGCTTAAAATGACAAGAAAACAGGCGCTTGAACATTACCTCAGTGTTATCCGTGACTGTCTTGAGGAAGGCATCGCATGCAGATGCCATCTTGAGGATATTACAAGAGCGGATATCTACGGATTTGTAGTTCCTTTCTGCGTTGAGCTTATGAAGCTTCAGAAGGAATATGGTTTACCTATCAAGGTTCGTGCCTGCGATACAATGGGTTACGGTGTAAACTTCTCAGGTGCAGTTATTCCCAGAAGTGTTCAGGGTATAATTTATGCTATCAATACCAATGCAGGTGTTCCCAGCGAGCTTATTGAGTGGCATGGGCACAATGATTTCTATAAAGCAGTAACAAATTCCACTACAGCATGGCTCTATGGCTGCGCAGGTGTAAATGCTTCACTTTTTGGTATAGGAGAGAGAACTGGTAATACTCCTCTTGAAGCTATGATATTTGAATATGCACAGCTCAAGGGTACACTTAACGGAATGAATACTCAGGTAATCACTGAGCTTGCTCAGTATTATGAGAAGGAGCTCGGATATCATATTCCGCCGCAGACTCCTTTTGTAGGTAAGAATTTCAACGTAACAAGAGCCGGAATACATGCAGACGGACTTCTTAAGAATGAGGAGATCTACAATATTTTTGACACAGATAAATTCCTTGGACGTCCACCGGTAAGTGCAGTTTCAAATACTTCCGGACTTGCAGGCGTTGCTCATTGGATCAACGTGCACTACCACCTTAAGGATGAGAATGCTCTTGGCAAGGATTCAAAGCTTGTACAGGTTCTTAAGGAGTGGGTTGACGGTGAATATGAGAATGGCCGTGTCACAGTTATGTATGACGAGGAACTCACAGCCAAGATAGATGAAGTTTCAAAGCTTATCGGTATCAGGATTGAGGATGGAAAAGTTATAACACTTTGATCATGGGGAGATCAGATAATAAACGATTACAGCTGTAGTTTTTTCTACAGGATAGAGGGTCTATGACAAAAAAAGACTTGAAGCAGGAAGTCACGGATAAATATTCATTAAGAGGACGAGTTTTTAACAGAATCCGTGATGATATTTTAAACGGAAAATATGAAGACCATGAGGAACTAAAAGAAGTGGCTATCGGCGAGGAACTTGGAGTGAGCAGAACTCCCGTAAGGGAAGCTCTCAGACAGCTTGAGCTGGAAGGACTTATTCAGATAGTTCCCAATAAGGGTGCTTATGTTGTAGGCATAAGTGCTGGAGATATCAGGGATATCTACATGATCAGGTCAAGACTTGAGGGACTCTGCGCAAGATGGGCTTGCGAAAACATAACGAAGGAACAGCTTGAGGAGCTGGAAGAGATTGTGTACCTGGCTGATTTTCATGAGGAAAAAGGACACATGGAGCAGCTTGCCGAGCTTGATAACCGTTTTCACACTATTTTGTATGAATCATGTAATTCCAAGATGCTGGAACATCTCCTCAAGGATTATCACCAGTATGTATGGAGGATAAGACAGAGGACTCTTGCCGGTAAAAGAGGCAAGGACAGCAATGATGAGCACAGAGGTATCATGGAGGCAATAAGGGATAACAACCCCGATAAGGCCGAAGAGATAGCTCACAAGCATATGCTTAACGCATATGAAAACATGGTAAAAAATGGCCTTCTGGAGATGTTCTCTTAGACTTTTTATCGGAAGGTTATGTATAATAGGATTTGTTTTACTAATTAACATTTTACTTGTGGAAGGAGAAAAAATGGCAAAAGTTGAAATGACCACACCTATCGTTGAGATGGACGGAGATGAGATGACCAGAATCCTTTGGAAGATGATTAAGGATGAACTGATCACACCTTATATAGATTTAAAGAGCGAATATTATGACCTTGGTCTTAAGCACAGAGATGAGACTGATGATCAGGTAACCGTTGACAGTGCCAATGCTACAAAGAAATACGGCGTTGCTGTTAAGTGCGCTACAATTACTCCAAATGCAGCCCGTGTTGAGGAGTATGATCTTAAGGAGATGTGGAAGAGCCCCAATGGTACAATCCGTGCAATGCTTGATGGAACAGTATTCAGAGCTCCTATCCTTGTAAAGGGAATCGAGCCCAATGTTAAGACCTGGGAGAAGCCCATCACACTTGCCCGTCACGCTTACGGTGATGTTTATAAGAATGTGGAGATCAGGGTTCCGGGTGCAGGTAAGGCAGAACTTGTATTTACAGGCGCTGACGGAAAAGAAATCAGACAGACAATTCAGGAGTTTGACGGTCCCGGCATAATCCAGGGAATCCACAACAAGGATGCTTCCATTAAGAGTTTTGCCAAGGCATGTTTTGAGTATGCACTTTCCACCAAGCAGGATCTTTGGTTTGCTACAAAGGATACAATCAGCAAGACCTATGATGCAAAATTCAGAGAGATCTTTGACGAGACCTTTGAGAAGGATTACAAGGAGAAATTTGATAAGGCAGGTATCGAGTATTTCTATACACTTATCGATGATGCTGTTGCCAGAGTTATGAAGTCAAAGGGCGGCTTTATCTGGGCATGCAAGAATTATGATGGAGATGTTATGAGTGACATGGTTTCATCTGCCTGTGGTTCACTTGCAATGATGACTTCAGTTCTTGTTTCTCCTGACGGAATCTATGAATATGATGCTGCACACGGAACTGTTCAGCGTCATTATTACAAGTATCTCAAGGGAGAGGAAACCTCCACAAACCCTGTAGCAACAATCTTTGCATGGACAGGCGCAATGAGAAAGCGTGGAGAGCTTGACGGAATTCAGGGACTGATCGACTGGGCAGATAAGATGGAGAAGGCTACACTTTCAACAATTGAGTCAGGTCAGATGACAGGAGACCTTGTTCTTATAACCAGCAACAAGGATGCTAAAAAGCTTAATTCAGAGGATTTCATCAAAGCAATCAGAGCAACTTTTGATGCTATGTAATTTGTATTTAGAGACTGCGTTTCACGACGCAGTCTTTTATTGTGCCGGATTAAATTATTCTTAACAAGATGAAAAGTGTATTAAATTAGCGCAGAATCTGTTGTAAATAAGCCGCTTTGGGTTGATGATTATAAATACCACGGACAGGTAAGTCATCAGGTTTCAAGGAGGTACACAATGCATTTACGGATGATAACGGAGTGAAATACCAGGTTATCCGGAATGCTGTCTATGATGAAGATGATGATTATGACGATGAAGATGATGACTACGGTGACTATTAAAATCTTCAGAGGAGAGCTGTTTAATCAGAGTCTGTAATGATTTTTACACAGACACATTGAATTATGGAAATCACAACAATTTGCTATTTGGAAAAAGATTCCAGGTATCTGATGCTTCACAGGGTGAAGAAGAAAAATGACATAAATGAAGGTAAGTGGATATCCCCCGGAGGCCACCTTGAGAGTGGTGAAAGTCCTGAGGATTGCGCAAAACGTGAAGTACTTGAGGAAACCGGATATATACTTGATTCACTTAAATTCAGAGGTATTGTGACCTTCTATTCGAAGTCTTCAAATGATATAACCTGTGAAGTTACTGATTACATGTGCTTATTCACTTCAGATGAATTCCATGGCGATGAGATTATCTGTGATGAGGGAGACCTTGAGTGGGTTCCGAAATCCGAGGTGAAAAATCTGAATCTGTGGAAGGGAGACCTCATCTTCCTGAAACTGATTGAGAATCCGGAGCAGCCATTCTTTTCCCTGAAGCTTACATATGTAGATGGTGAATTAACCGGCGCAGTACTTGATGATGTTCAGCTTACAAATGAGCAGATCGAAAAAATGACAAAGTAAGAAGGGCAGATTGAGATTGGCAGATTTAAAATGCCAGATTGAGAATATCAGGTTGAGAATACCAGATTGAGAATGATAGATTAATAATGCTAGATTGAGTTTGCCAGATAAAAAAGACAAATTAAGAAGTAATAATATAATGGGGCTTTCGCTTTAGATAATTAAATCATCTGGGCGGGGGCCTCTTTTTTGCGAAAAATCCTGGAGTAATAGTTTTTATCGTAATGTCAGTGTTTTATATGTGTTTTTTGCTTGATTTAGGAAAGATGGATGATGCTGGTTATGTAACCTTTATAGAGAAGCATTTTAAAAAAGTAATCAGATAAAAACACTAATACAACAAAATAATAATGATTAGGGCGATTTGTTGCAGGTAAAAAAATCAGGCAACAAAAAGAGAAACATCCGATAATCACAAAAATGAGGGTATCAAAAAGAGAGAAAAGTCAAGTACTATCACAAAAATAAGTTTTAATTCCAAACCTTTTTAATAGTCAAAAGGTTTGTTACAATGGATTGTATAGCAAAAAGCATTTTTGGAGGTATTAAATGACGACATTTAGGAAAGTTGAAAACCCTAAAGGCGGACCAACATTGGGAGTTTGTTCAGCCGGGGTTATTGAAAAAGATGGGTACTTTTTCAGAGACTGTGAGAAAACAGGAGAGCTGCTTCCTTATGAGGACTGGAGGCTTCCTGCAGAAGAAAGAGCTAAGGATCTTGCATCAAGACTGACGGTAGAGGAAATCGCAGGTCTTATGATGTACAGCGCACATCAGGTTGTTCCTTCAGATGTGCCGGGATGGTTCCCTGCAACTTATGCCGGTGGTAAGAGCTTTGCAGAAAGCGGCGCAAAGCCATGGGATCTTACAGACCAGCAGAAGAAATTTCTTACAGAAGATCATGTGAGATATGTTCTCGCAATGATTCTGAAAAATGGAGAAATAGCCGCAAAGTGGAATAATGAAATGCAGGCATTGTGTGAGGAAATGCCACACAGTATACCTGTTAACACAAGCTCTGATCCAAGACATGGGGCAGGAAGTGCTTCAGCGGAGTTTAAAACAGAAGCTAAAGATACAAGTAAATGGCCTATGGGACTTGGACTGGCTGCAACATTTTCACCTGAGCTTGTTAAGGAATTTGCTAAAGTCGCAGCGAAAGAATACAGAGCACTTGGAATAACAACAGAACTGGGACCTCAGATTGATCTTGGAACAGAACCCAGATGGATGAGAGTCGCAGATACATACGGAGCAAGCAGTAAGCTTGTAACAGACTATGCAAAAGCATATTGCGAAGGGCTTCAGACTGATGATGAATCAAGAGACGGAAGCGGCTGGGGAGAAAAGAGCGTAGCAGCCATGGTTAAACACTGGCCGGGCGGCGGTCCCTGTGAAGCAGGTCGTGATGCTCATTACGGATTTGGTAAATTTGCAGTTTATCCGGGAAATAATTTCGAAGAACATCTTAAGCCCTTCCTTGAAGGTGCATTTAAGCTTGATGGCGGAACAGGAGAGGCATCCTCTGTGATGCCTTACTACACAATAAGTAACGGTATTGATCCATCAGGTAAAAATGTAGGAAACAGTTACAGTAAGTACATTATCGGAGATCTCCTCAGAGATAAATACGGATATAAGGGAATTGTATGCACAGACTGGGGCATTACGGCAGATCCCGATAAGGAGCTTGATTCATTTGGATCAAGATGCTACGGCACAGAAGATCTTTCTGAGGCCGAAAGACACCTTCAGATCATAGAGAATGGAGTTGATCAGTTTGGTGGAAACAATGATATAGTGCCAATTCTTGAGGCATACAAAATCGGATGCGAGCGCCATGGCGAAGAGGCAATGAGAAAGCGCTTTGAGGAAAGTGCTGTAAGACTTCTTTTAAACAGTTTCAGATGTGGACTTTTCGAGAATCCTTATCTTGATCCGGAGGAAAGTGTAAAGACTCTTGGATGCAAGGAGTTTGTAGATGCCGGCTTTGAGGCACAGCTTAAGAGTATCGTAATGGTAAAGAATAACGGTGTGCTTCCGGTATCCGGCAGAAAGAAGGTTTATATCCCTGCCCGTCATATAGATGCTCACAAGGGCTTTATGAGAAATATGATGGATGCATTGGATATTCCCGGTGCAGATAAGGGTTCTGTAGAGCAGTTTTATGATGTGGCTGACAGTCCTGAGGATGCAGATTTTGCGATCTGTTTTATTGAGAGTCCTATAAGTGACGGATATACCAAAGAGACTCTGTACAGACCGGTTACATTACAGTACAGACCATACAAGGCGGTATCTGCAAGAAAAGAAAGTATAGGACAGGGGGATTTCCGTGAAAAGGAGAATCCCAACAGATCTTACCTTGGAAAAGAAAATACACCTGCCAATGAAAGTGACCTTGATGCTGTAATTAACACCAAAAAAGCAATGGGAGATAAGCCCGTTATAGTTGTTATAAGGATGAACAATCCCTGTATCGTTTCTGAATTTGAAAAATATGCGGATGCTATCCTTGTGAATTTTGGTGTTGAAACAAAGGCAGCACTTACAATAGTAAGTGGTGGAGCAGAGCCGTCAGCAATGCTGCCTGTACAGCTTCCTGCGGATATGGAAACTGTGGAGAAGCACTGTGAGGATGTGCCTTTTGATATGGAAGCTTATAAAGATTCCGCAGGCAATACTTATGATTTCGGTTTCGGCCTTAACTGGAGTGGAGCTATAAAGGATTCCAGATGGGATAAATATGTGAATAACAGAAAATAATTATCGTTGGAGAGAATTATGAAAAAAACTGATTTAAAAGCTTTACTTGATGAAATGTCATTGGAAGAGAAGGTCATGCAGCTTGTGCAGCTTCCCGGAGATACATTCGGTAATGATGCGGCTGTAACCGGACTTTCCAACTCCGGTATACCGGAAAATGTAAAACGTCTTGCAGGCAGTACACTTGGTGTATGGGGGGCGGATAAGATTAAAAAGATTCAGAAGGAATACATGGATAAACATCCCCATCACATTCCTCTTATGTTTATGCTGGATGTAATTCACGGACATAAGACTGTTTTTCCCTGCCCGCTTGGACTTGGTGCAACCTTCGAACCTGAGGTGGCAGAAAAAGGAGCTGAGGTTCAGGCAAAAGAAGCATCTGCAGACGGAGTACATGTTACATTTTCACCCATGGGAGATCTTGTAAGGGATGCCAGATGGGGACGTGTTGTGGAGTCTACCGGTGAGGATAAGTTTTTAAATGGCAAAATGGTAGCTGCCATGGTTAAAGGATATCAGGGAGATGATATTAAGGACAGCGACCATGTTGCTTCCTGTGTTAAGCACTTTGCAGCTTATGGCGGTGCTGAGGCAGGACGTGATTATAACAACGTCGAGCTTTCTGAGCACACTCTCAGGGAACAGTATCTCCCTTCATACGCAGAGGGAATAAAGGCTGGTGCAAGGATGGTTATGACATCTTTCAACACCTTGAACGGAATTCCTTCATCCGGTAACAAGTGGCTCATGAGAGACATTTTAAGAAAAGAGATGGGCTTTGACGGAGTCCTTATTTCTGACTGGGCTGCAATCGCAGAGATGCAGAACTGGGGCTTTGCAGAGACTCTCAAGGATGCTTCAAGACTTGCCATGGAAGCAGGCGTAGATATAGACATGTGTACGGAGTGTTACAGTGGCAATCTAAAAGAGCTTGTTGAAAGCGGTCAGGTTAACATGGAGCTTCTTGACGAAGCTGTTATGAGAGTTCTTGAGCTTAAAAATGATCTTGGATTATTTGAGGATCCTTATCACGGAGCATCAGAAGAAAAGAGCAGGAAGGTTAGCCTTACTCCCGAGAGCAGAGAGGCTGCAAGGGATGCTGTAAGAAAGTCACTTGTACTTCTGAAAAATAAAAGAGAAGCCCTTCCTTTGAAGGTAAGCAAGATTGCATTTATAGGACCCTATGCTGATGAGAAGGAGATGCGCAGCTCATGGGCTATTTCATCAGATTCCTCCACAGCAGTTACCATCAAGGAAGCTGCACAGAAGAGATATGAAAAGTCTGATGTGAAAGTAAAATTCGCAAAGGGCTGTGAGATGCTTGATAACAATACTGAGCTGGGATTCTTCACCTTTAAAAAGGATGATCTGGATAATGAGAATAACAAGCTTTTGTCACAGGCTTTAGAGGTCGCAGAATGGGCGGATGAAGTTGTTCTGTGTCTTGGCGAGCATTTCTCCCAGTCAGGAGAATCCACCAGCAGAGTCAACCTTTCACTTTCTGATGCACAGATGCGTCTGTTTGAAGAAGTAAGAAAGAAAGGTAAGAAGATAACAACACTGATATTTACAGGAAGACCTTTGGTTCTTGATGACATTGAAGCCAAGTCGGATGCTCTTATGATCTGTTTCAGACCCGGTACAGAAGGCGGTAACGGAATCCTGGATGTCATTTCCGGAGATTATTCTCCTTCCGGAAAGCTTCCTATGAGCTTCCCTTATTGTGTTGGCCAGGAGCCGATTCACTATGACAGATACAACACCGGAAGACCCAAGCCAACAGAGGGTGCTACCATATTTACATCAAGATATCTTGACTGCCCCAATGAGCCAAAATTCTGCTTTGGATATGGACTGACTTATTCAGATTTCACCGTATCAGCGGTGTCACTCAGCAAGGATAAACTTACAAAGGGTGATGAGATTAAAGCTTCAGTGACGGTTAAGAATACAGGCAAGGTGACGGCAACCGAGGTTGTTCAGTTATATATCAGAGATATGTTCGGCAGCAGGGTTCGTCCACTCAGAGAGCTTAAAGGCTTTGAGAAGGTTGAACTTAAGGCCGGCGAATCAAAAACTGTTGAGTTTGGAATCACAGAAGATATGCTCAGATTCTTTACAATAAACAATGTATTTGAAAGTGAAAAAGGCAAATTTATTGCTTTTATCGGCTTTGACTCAGAAACTGATAATGGTATTGAATTTGAACTTGTATAATGTAAGATAAGATTAAAATATAATCTTATGCAGTTCGGGTTCGCACATGAAAAGGAGAAATGTTATGAGGGGAAATTTATCAAAGAAACTGCTTAGCATCTTTGTCACAGGTGCTATGCTGGCAGCAGCTTTATCCGGATGCGGAAGTGCAGGTAACGGAAGCTCTGAGGACCAGCTTTCCAAAATCAGGCAAAGCGGCAAGATAATTTTTGCGATGGAAGGACAATGGGCTCCCTGGACTTATCATGATGATTCAGGTGAACTTGTGGGCTATGATACTGAAGTCGGAAAAGCTATCGCGGAAAAACTTGGTGTTAAAGCCGAATTTGTCGAGGGCGAATGGGACGGATTGTTCACAGGTCTTGACGGCGGAAGATATGATGCCATCATAAATGGTGTTGAGATTACTGAAGAGAGATCAAAGAAGTATGATTTCACAACACCTTACGCTTATATCAAGACTGCGCTTGTAGTTTCAAACGACAATACTGATATTACCACTTTCGAAGACCTCAGTGGCAAAAAGACAAGTAATTCGCTTGGTTCAACATATGCTGATATGGCAGCTGGATATGGTGCTGAAGTTCAGAATGTGGATACTCTGTCTGAGACAATTGATATGGTGCTTTCCGGACGAGTTGATGCTACTCTTAATGCAGAGGTTTCATTCTATGATTATCTCAATGAACATCCTGATGCTGCCATCAAAATTGTAGCGCTTACCGATGAAGCATCTGAGGTTTCCATTCCTTTGAGAAAAGGTGATGGTTCCAAAAATCTTCGCGAGGAGATTGATAAGGCAATAAAGGAGCTTTCCGAAGACGGTACACTTACGGAGCTCTCAAATAAATACTTTGGAAGTGATATTTCAAAGAAGTGAATGAGGATTGTATGAGCAACAGACTGGTTGAAATCCTTGTGAGCTCATTCATGAAAATACTGATTCCCGGAATAAAGGTCACTATACCACTGACTCTTTTATCCTTTGCACTGAGTCTGGTAATTGGCCTTTTTCTTGCGCTTGTACAGGTTGCAAAAATAAAGGGAATTCGTGAGCTTGCAAGATTCTATATTTGGATATTCAGAGGAACTCCTCTGATAGTTCAATTGTTTATAATGTTTTTCGGACTTCCCAGTATTGGGATTACACTGGACGCCTTTCCTGCGGCGGTACTGGCATTTGGAATGAATCTGGGGGCGTATAATGCAGAAGTCTTCAGGTCGGCAATATTAGCCATTCCCACAGGCCAGATGGAAGCAGCCTATATGATAGGACTGGATTATCCCCAGACAATGTGCAGGGTAATCCTGCCCCAGTCTTTTCCGGTGGCATTTCCGAATCTGTTCAATAACCTGATAAGTCTCCTGAAAGATACATCGCTTGCATCAAGTATAACCGTAATAGAGCTTTTTACATCTGCGCAGCAGATCGCTGCAAGGACCTATGAGCCCTTTGCTCTGTATCTTGAAGCAGCACTGATCTATCTAATTTTTTCAACATTCCTTACATGGCTGCAGAGATGGCTTGAAGAAAAACTTGTGTGGAGAAGTAAGGGCTTTGAAGAACAGAATAATACAGGACGGGCCAAACCTATTGTATGATAATGCCTGCCTTTTAAGTAGTTTGGAGAAAGTACAGAGAGTCAGTTATGCTGGAAGTTAAGAATATACATAAGTCATTTGCCGGCGTTCCGGTGCTGAAGGGAATAGATTTTAAAGTTGAAAAAGGTGAAGTTGTTGCGATAATCGGACCTTCAGGTTCGGGTAAGACAACGCTACTTCGATGCATCAGTTTCCTGGAAAAAGCAGATGATGGAAGAATAATATTTGATGAATATGAACATGAAATGAAGAATGTGTCCAGACATGATATTAAGAAACTCAGGATGCAGATGGGATTTGTGTTTCAGAGCTTTAACCTGTTCAGAAACATGACTGCTTTTCAAAATGTCATGGAGGGACTTACGACTGCCAGGGGCATGGAAAAAGAGAAAGCAAAGAAGATAGCTGATGCTGTTCTGGAAAAAGTCGGAATGAGCGAGAGGGCAGATTATTATCCAGATGAGCTTTCCGGCGGACAACAGCAGAGAGTAGCCATTGCCAGAGCAATTGCACCCGGCCCGCAGGTCATTTTGTTTGATGAACCTACAAGTGCTCTTGATCCGGAGCTGACAGGAGAAGTTCTTGATGTTATGAAGAAGCTTGCAAGTGAAGGCACGACCATGGTTGTTGTGACTCATGAGATGAGCTTTGCAAGAGAAGTTGCTTCCAGAGTCGTGTTTATGGAAGGCGGAGTAGTTGTTGAAGAAGGAAAATCAAAGGAGTTCTTTGCAAATCCCAAAGAGGAGAGAACAAAACAGTTCCTTAAAAGAACCATGAGAAATTAAAAAAGTGCCGTAAGGCACTTTTTTAATACCAATATTATTCGCTGAGTTCGCCCCATTCATCGTAAAGCGTATTTAAGCGTTCCTCATTTGATGAGAGTTCGTCAGAGAGCTTTCTTACTTTTGCAAGGTCTGTTGCGACAGCGGGATCCGACAGCTCTTCGTTGATTTTTTCATTTCTTTCTTCAAGCTTTGCGATTTCTTCCTCGCACTTTTTAAGAGCAGCTTCCTGTTTGCGTTTTCTTGCCTGTTCTTCCTTCTGGGCTTTCCAGTCTGCTGCTCCGGATACGGCTTTGTTATCGCCTGAGGCAGGACCTGATGAACTGCTTCCTGCCAGTTTTCCAAAGGATGTTTTTCCTGCAGCTGTTTCAGAATCTATTTCAATACCTCTGCCAAAGGAGGACTGATTGCCGTTCTCGGCAAGAACTCTTGCTGTCTGTTCTTCACAGTGATCAATGTAGTAGTCGTAATTTCCGATATAATTTACCATCTGACCGTGTGTAAGATCAAGGATTCTTGTGGCCGTCCTGTTGATAAAATATCTGTCGTGGCTTACGTAGAGCACAGTTCCTTCATAACCGCAAAGGGCATCTTCAAGAATTTCCTTGCTGGTTATATCAAGGTGGTTCGTAGGCTCATCAAGGATCAGGAAGTTGGCGTCCGAGAGCATCAGCTTGGCAAGAGATACTCTGCCTTTTTCACCACCGGAAAGATCGCCTATTCTCTTGAATACATCATCTCCGGTGAATAAAAATGCTGCCAGAGTATTTCTGATCTCCGTGTTATTCATGGTCGGATATGCATCGGAGAGTTCCTCAAAAAGTGTTTTTTCATTGTGAAGAACCTGGTGCTCCTGATCGTAGTATCCGATGTGAACCTTGACTCCTAGAGTAATCTCACCTTCGTCAAGTGTTTCCATATTGTTGATGATTTTCAGCATGGTGGTTTTTCCTGTGCCGTTATCACCGATTATAGCAACGCGCTCGCCTCGCTTTATTTCGAACGAAATGTTTTTAAACAGCTGCTCACTGCCAAAGGATTTACCTATGGAGTTCACCTGCATGACATCATTACCGCTTATACAGCTGGGGGTAAGGGTGATCCTCATGTCATCCCTTGCTTCTGAAGGCTTTTCAAGGCGCTCTATTTTATCAAGCATCTTTTCACGGCTTTCGGCACGTTTGATGCTCTTTTCACGATTGAACTGCTTCAGCTTGTCTATGACTTCTTCCTGATGCTTTATTTCCGCCTGCTGATTGAGGTATGCACGGAGCTTGGCGGCTCTTATCTGTTCGCGTTTTTTTGCATACTGTGAGTAATTGCCAGTGTAAACATCAGCGTGAGTCTGGTCAATTTCGATAACCTTCTGGGCAATCTTATCAAGGAACTATCTGTCGTGAGATACGATAAGTACCGCGCCCTTATAATTCATAAGATATCCTTCAAGCCATCTGATGGAGTTCATATCAAGATGGTTTGTAGGCTCATCCAGGATGATAAGGTCAGGGCTCTGCAAAAGAAGCTTACCGAGAGCTACTCGTGTTTTCTGTCCGCCGGAGAGAGTGGATATTCGTTTATCGAATTCATCTTCGGAAAAACCAAGCCCCTTTGCTACACCTGTGATCTCACTCTGCCAGGCATAACCGTTTTTTAACTGATACTCATGATTCATCTGAGCATAGCGCTCCATCAGCTTATCCAGTTCTTCACCGCGAAGAATATCCATCTGTGCTTCGGCGGCTCTTATATTGGATTCAAGGTCTATGACATCCCTTTTCATCTCACGGAGTTCTTCGTAAATGCTGTGAGCGGAATCGATATTCTGATTCTGGGCAAGGTATCCGAAGGTGGCACCTTTTGAAAGTGTCACGCTGCCTGTGTCCGGGGATAATTCGCCTATAAGCATTCTTAAAAGAGTTGTCTTTCCTGCACCGTTTATGCCGACTATTGCGGCTTTCTCATTATCCTCTATATGAAATGAAACACCTTTCAGAATATCTTTTCCATCAAAGGATTTTGAAAGGTCATGACAATTTAAAATCATAATTACACTCCAAAAACATAAATAATCACATTGATAAATAGATTATCATGTAAGCGGGGATTCAGCAAATTTTCATGAAGCAGAAAAAGAAAACGGCAGCCGTCAGGCTGCCGCTTGAAACAAAAATATTAAATTATGCGAAAGCATCGAAGGAGTTGCCAACCTGTCCATAGGAGAGTGCTGCCATATCGCGGGCATAACCAACTGTGTTTCCATTGAATTTGGAAGCAATGTTATTAAACTGCTGGTTAACCTTGCGGGCTTCCTTCTGACTATCTGTTTTGCCAACTTCGCCGATCTTCACTTCCTGGGCATTGGGATATACCACAGGAGAGACAGTTGCGATGTCGCCTACTGTCTTGCGCTGATTGTATACTTCAGACACAGGAGCTTTATTCGAAAGTGATAAATTCATGGGCTGTGCCTGATACATACTGTATCCGCTCATTCCACTTACTGACATTCCCATAAGAAATACCTCTAAACATAACTTTGGTTACTATGAGTTTAAACCAAATACATAAAATAATTATAAACTCACTCTTAAAGAAATGCTAATTTTATCTTATTTTGAAATGTTATTTCATAATTTCACAAAAGCGGTAAATAAAACAAAGCAAGGAGCCGAAAAAATATGTATAATAATCCTCCGAACCTGTAAAAACTTTATGAAGGATGGTCAAGTCACATTGACTAATCTTTAACAAATAGTATAATCTTTTTATAGAATTTAATATGAAATACCTATAGTGACAACGGAGGAAATATGGCGGAGAAAGAGATTTCACAGGCGGTCATTGGCAGACTGCCACGCTATTTCAGATATCTTGGAGAGCTTAAGGACCAGGGGGTTGAGAGAATTTCATCCCAGGAACTCAGCGATATTATGAAAGTAACGGCCTCACAGATCAGGCAGGATTTTAATAACTTTGGAGGCTTTGGACAACAGGGATATGGGTATAATGTCGAATATCTTTATGATGAGATTGGCAAGATACTTGGACTCGGAAGAGAGCATACACTTATAATCATAGGTGCAGGTCATCTTGGACAAGCTCTTTCCGGTTATAATAACTTTTTCAACAGAGGATTTATTTTCAAAGGTGCATTTGACCTTAATCCCAATCTTCATGGTAAAAAAATAAGAAATATTGAGATTCGTCCCATAGAGGAGATGGAGCAGTTTGTCAGGGATAACAAGATAGAGATTGCGGTTCTTACAATTCCCAAGGATCAGGCTGTGACCATGGCAGAGAAGTTAGTAAATTGCGGTATCAAGGCTATCTGGAATTTTGCCCATGTCGATCTTGATGTGCCGGAGAATGTACAGGTGGAGAATGTCCATCTGTCAGATTCGCTTATGAAGCTGTCCTACAGCATCGACAGATACGAAAAAGGCAAGAAAAAAAGGTAGTTTTGAGATTCGTACGGAACAGTGGCAGTGAAACCATATCTGAAAGGTGATGGTGATTATGGCCAAGGATTCTAACAAATATCAGGACGCCCTGCTTGGCAAGGATATTCCTATTCTTTCCAAGGATGAGAAGTGGCAACAGCTTTTTTTACTCAGTCCCAAGACAGACAAGATCATGAAGCTTGAGGCTGAGCTTAATGCGCTTGTTGAGAGACAGGAGAAGACCAGGGAGAAAATTAAGGATATGAAGCGCCTTAAGAAAAAGCTCCTTGGCGAGATTGTTGTCCTCAGGGATGATGCCGGTAAGAATCCTAAAAAACGCAAGAAAATTGAAGCTGAGATTGATGATCACACGAGACTGATAAAAGAGTGTAATGAGAAGATAGAAGACAGCGAAGACAGTATGCTTGGACTTCCAAGAGAGATTTATCAGGTCGATTATCAGCTGATGATTGCGACCATGGAACTGTTTTATCACATAATGCAGGAGAATACCCGTGAGATCAATGCAATTGATGAATGGATCGCCAAGGTCAGGGTACAGCTCAAAAAGAACATTATTCGCATGCAGGAAAAGGAGATTGAGAATTTCAATGTTTACTCCTACATGCATAACATTTTCGGTCCAGAGGTCATTGATCTGTTTGATCTGAAATATGATCCTGAAAGAAGACATCCTATAAGGACTCCCGGTTCAAAAACTCAGAACGGGATAATCATTGAAGATGAAAAATACACGGATAATTGATAAAAATTCAAAGTATATAGTAAGCGCTGCCGAGATGAGAAGATGTGATGAAAGTACGATAAATCACTTCAAAGTCCCACAGGATGTCCTGATGGAGAGAGCGGCGCTTTCATTATGCAATCAGGTATTTGAAAAAGCAGACAGGGATGCAGGCGTCATTATCTTTGCCGGAAGCGGGAATAACGGTGGTGACGGTATTGCTGTTGCGCGCCTTCTTTATCAGGAGGGGCTGGATGTTTTACTGATACTTGTAAATCACGGTGGCGGAAAGATTAGTGACGCATGCAGAAAGCAATTGGAAATCGCAGAAGGATATGGAGTTGAGACAGTAGCCTTCAGTGATATCTGCGGTGAAAAGGCTGATTATTATGAGCTGAAGCTTGAAACTTCAGATGTAATAATCGATGCAATGCTTGGAATTGGCTGCAGCAGAGAACTGGCAGGAGAGTACAGGAAAGCTGTTGAACTTATCAATACTTTTCATGATACGGATAAAAGGCACCCCTGTGTGATAGCTGCTGATATTCCCACCGGAATAAATGCAGATAACGGACAGATTTGCGGGACCTGCGTTCATGCAGACAGTACGGTTACTTTTGGATTTATCAAGCTCGGAGCCATGCTTTATCCCGGAAGCGAATATGTGGGAGAGCTGGTGCTGCGCCCTGTGGGAATAACAGAGGATGGCTTTTTGGGAGATTATCCAGTTGTAAGATACATTGATTTTTCTTCTGTCAGCTTTGGCGAAAACGGGGCATTGAAAGAGAATGCGCTCTTACCAAAGAGGAATCCATCTGGAAATAAGGGAACCTTCGGTAAAGTTCTGATAGTAGCAGGCAGCAAAAATGTCAGTGGTGCCATGATAATGTCGGCTGAAAGTGCCTTAAGGAGCGGAGCAGGAATGGTCCGCGTATTTACTGATAAAGAAAACCTGCATGCGCTGCAGACACTTCTTCCGGAAGCCATGTCAGATGTCTATGAGACAGACCGGCTTTCACAGGAAAAAAAGACCTACAGCGAAATGCTGATAAAGGCCATAAACTGGTGTGATGCCATTGTATGCGGCCCCGGAATAGGAACGGGAGATTTTGCACATTTTCTTGTGGAAACAATATTGGAAAATGCTGATAAAAAGCTTGTCCTTGATGCTGATGCACTGAACGTAATTGCAGCGGATAAAAAACTAAGAGATCTGTTTGCGGAATATAAAAATGAAAAAATATTAACACCCCATATTGCAGAGTTTTCCAGACTGGCGGGCAGGAGCACTGCTGATTGTAAGCGAGAAATCCTGACATTGCCGGTGGCACTTGCAAAAGAATTTCACGGGAGTATCATATGTAAGGATGCAAGAAGCATAATTACGGATGGAAAATCTGTTTATATGAATCTTAGCGGTAATGACGGCATGGCAACCGCAGGCAGCGGAGATGTGCTGGCGGGGCTTGTGGGAGCACTTGTGTGTCTTCCCTTCGCTGATGCTTTTGAGGCAGCGGTTGTGGGATGTTTTTTACACGGCGTTGCCGGTGATATTGCAGCCGGAGAATATGGCAGGGCTGCAATGACTGCGAGGGATATAGATCCTTCAAAAACAATGTAAGTGAGGCATATAGTATATGTTAGAGGAATATTCAAGAGTATATGCAAAGATAGATCTGGATGCGGTGCACAGTAATGTTGAGAACATGTACAACGCAATGCCAAGAGGAACAAATATCCTTGCGGTAGTTAAGACTGATGGTTACGGTTTTGGTGCGGTTCCGATTTCAAGAATGCTTATGAAGGAACCTTATGTATGGGGATTTGCAACAGCAACAGCAGAAGAGGCTTTTGAACTCAGGGAAGCCGGAGTCAGCAAGCCGATACTTGTGCTCGGATATACTTTCCCTTACGCCTATGACAGAATGCTCAAGGAAAATATCAGACCTGCTGTTTTCAGATATGACATGCTTAAGCAGCTTTCAGAGCGTGTGAAAAAGAGAAGGAATCTTGGCGGAAATGAAGTTTTCCATGTTCATATAGCGGTTGATTGCGGAATGAGCCGCATAGGAGTTCGTCCTGATGCTGATGGTATGAACTTTTTCAAGACTGCACTCGAAACTGAAGGAATTGAGGTTGAGGGTATTTTTACTCACTTCGCCAGGGCAGATGAGGCAGACCTTACAAATGCGCATGACAGCCATAAGATTTTCAGCAGGTTTGTAAATGATCTGGAAGCTGAGACGGGGTATCATATTCCGCTGAAGCACTGTTCAAACAGCGCCAGCATAATTGATATGCCTGAGGCTCACATGGATATGGTCAGATGTGGTGTGACAATGTATGGAATGTGGCCGTCAGATGAGGTTTCCAGAGATAAAATAAAGATCAGTCCGGTAATGTCTATTTACAGCCATATATCCTTTATTAAGGATATTTCTGAGGGTACACCGGTAAGTTATGGCGGAACATTTGTTGCTGACAAAAGAATGAGAGTTGCCACAATTCCTGTTGGTTACGGTGACGGATATCCCAGAAGCCTTTCCGGCGGAAGGGGATATGTCCTTATTCATGGAGAAAAGGCAAGAATTCTCGGAAGGGTTTGCATGGATCAGTTCATGGTTGATGTATCCCATATTCCAAATGCCATGGAAGGAGATGAAGTAATTCTCATCGGTGAAGCAGAGGGAGAATTCGGAGATGATTTCGTTGAGAAAATAACTGTCGAGGAACTAGGAGACCTCAGCGGACGTTTCAATTACGAGTTTACCTGCAATCTTAACCACCGCGTACCCAGGCTATATGAGCGCGATGGCAGGATTCTGAAGGACAGTGAGATCTAAACTGAATAATCAGAAAAAGCTATCCTGATAATCAGGATAGCTTTTTTTTGATCTTGTCATACTGAACGTTGATTTCCTGAATAGCTGCGGTGTCACCGTCCATGTTGTCAGGATGATAAAGCTTCACAAGAGATTTGTATTTTCTGTCAGCTGATTCTCTTGTGGTACATCCTGCGAAGAAATCAAAGGCGGAGGTATTTTGCACCGGCCTTGAATGTGAGTCTGAGCGTCGCTCATATCGTGAGCCGCTGTGCTTGTCCTCTATATATTCTTCTTCGTACTCATCATCCGTAAGTTCGTCGTATTCTTCGTCAAATTCATCTTCGTAGTACTCATCGGAATCGTCTATATCTTCATCGTCATCATAGTACTCATCATATTCGTTTTCATAATCGGGAGTGTCATCTTCTTCGCTGTAGTCTTCGGAATCTTCTCTGTCCTTGTAATAGTCCTGATATTTTTTCTGCCTCAGCCATTTATTGTAGCTGTGTTCGTCAATTTTATGACCGATAGAAGGGAAGAGTAACTTGTATCTGGAAATGACCATACCTGAAGGAGTCTTCCCCAAAAGCGTTCCCACCACAAGATAGATGAAAGCATCAACGATAAGGCCGATAGCAAGGACTCTGGAGCAAAAGGCAAATACTCCGATTCCTATTAGTACGCACAGCATTGGAACAATCAGGATCAGCATAAGCAAAAACAAAACAAAATACATAATTGTTCCGCTGTAGTTATGCATGAGAGCCAGATAGTTTTTTGCTATACCCAGAATCATTTCCCTGAAACCCGGAATACTAAGGCTGAGAGGAAGTCTGGACGTCAGAATATTGCCAAACAGATTCTCTCCGCCAAAAAGTGAGACAGTCAGTACTATATAAAACAGAGAATAGATGATACCCGTAACCGGAAGCACCACATAAAAAAGCCGGAGAAGCCTTGATAACTGGCGCAGTATGAAGGCAATCATCTCAAAAATGTTTCTGAATATCCATATAAGTATTCTTGTTATAAACTCAAAAATTATCGAAATCATGCTTATTATTTTAACGGAATGAAAAAACGCTGACAAGTGCGGTTTTCTTGACTCAAAACACTTGAAATGCTATATTCTAATTTGACGTATTTTGCGATTTTAAAAAGGTAAAGGAGACCCGATAAATGGACGACGATGGACCTAACGTCACATATTTTCTGCTTATATTTGTGATCATGCTCCTGATTGATGTGCTTTTCTATGGTTTTGGTGCAGCAATCGAGAACCTCAAACCTGAGGATCTTAACAGGCAGGATAAGGATGACGCAAACGGCAATGGCCTTATAAAGCGTAACACCAAGAGTGCGGACAGGCTTTTGCAGATTCTTGAGCATCCTTCCAGATATATAAATACAATCCAGCTGGTAACGCTGCTTGTTAACATGCTTTTTGGAATCACATATATAAGAGTTTTTGGCAGTCTGATCGAAGGGCTCATTAGCGGAGCATTTAAAAACATTGTGCTTCTCCAGGCAGTTTCATATACTGCAGCGGTCCTTATCATTATGTACATTGTCTTAACCTTTGGAGTTCTCATTCCGAGGAAGCTTGGAGCAAGATATCCTGAGAAGTGGGCGATGAACTGTGTGACAGCAATAAGTGCCATTATCAGAATCCTCAGTCCATTTACCGGACTTATAAGGTTTACCGCAATGGGAATACTGAGAATCTTTGGCTTTCATTGGGAAGCTGATGAGAATGATGTTACTGAGGAGGAAATCAAATCAATGGTTTCCGAAGGTCAGGAGCAGGGAGTACTTCAGGATTCCGAGGCCGATATGATCAGTAATATTTTTGAATACTCTGATAAACAGGCCCGTGATATTATGACCAACCGTAAGGCAATGGTCTGCATTGATGGTAATACCACCCTTAAAGAGGCTGTTAATTTCATGCTTGATATGAATAACAGCAGATTTCCGGTTTACCTTGACAACATTGATCACATTATCGGAATTCTTCATATTCGTGATGCCATGAAAAAGCTCTCCGAGCATGTGGATGATGACACTCCCTTGAGGAAAACAAGAGGTCTTCTTCGTTCACCCAAGAATGTGCCTGAGACCAGAAACATAGATACTTTGTTTCATGAGATGCAGAAGTCAAAGACACAGATGGTCATCGTTATCGATGAGTATGGTCAGACCGCAGGACTTGTTTCCATGGAGGATATCCTGGAGGAAATCGTCGGTAAGATCATGGATGAATATGATGAGGAAGAGGACTACATCGAGGCAACTTCCAATGAGGATGAGTTCATAATCGAAGGTAAAACGCCACTTGAGGATCTTGAGGAGAGATTTGGAATCACTTTTGAAGATGCCCAGTTTGAAACAGTTAACGGACTTTTGATATCACAGCTTGACAGAATTCCCAACGAAGGTGAGAATTTTACAGCTGAAATAGAGGGATATTCCTTCAAGATTCTGGAAGTAAAGAATCACATGATACAGAGTGTTCTCGTCAAGAGAATCAAAAAAGCAGATGATGAAGCAGGAGAGGAAACTCAGGAAGCTTTGGCTGCACAATAATTTGCATCATATCGTCTTTGGTGACAGCAGCACCAGGCGAATTGATATATAGAAATTTTCAAGCATTATTTTAGGAGGACAAAATGTCAGGACATTCAAAATTTGCGAACATTAAGCATAAAAAGGAGAAGAACGACGCTGCTAAGGGTAAGATTTTCACAGTTATCGGACGTGAGATTGCAGTAGCAGTTAAAGAGGGCGGTCCCGATCCCGCTAATAACTTCAAGCTTGCACAGGTTATCGCCAAGGCTAAGGCAAACAACATGCCTAACGATACAATCGAGCGTGGTATCAAGAAGGCTGCAGGTGCAGACGGAAGCGTTGATTATCAGACACTTACATACGAGGGTTACGGCCCCGGCGGTACAGCTATCATCGTTGATACTCTTACAGATAACATCAACCGTACAGCTGCAAACGTAAGAGCTGCTTTCTCAAAGGGCAACGGAAACATCGGAACACAGGGCTGCGTATCATACATGTTTGACAGAAAGGGCCAGATCCTTATCGATAAGGAAGAGTGCTCAATGGGTTCAGACGATCTTATGATGCTTGTTCTTGATGCAGGCGCTGATGATTTCAACGAAGAGGATGACAGCTATGAAGTACTCACTACTCCTGAGGCATTTCAGGGTGTTGTAGAGGCTCTTGAGAAAGAGAAGATTGCTACAGCTTCAGCTGAGATTACTATGATTCCTCAGAACTATGTTGAAGTTACTGATGAAAACAACATCAAGTGCATCCAGAGAATTCTTGATATTCTTGAAGAGGATGATGATGTTCAGGCAGTTTACCACAACTGGGATGACAGTTCTGTTGAATAATTTTACTTGAAATAATGTTATGAATACATTTGGGGGAGGCCTTGAGATGAAGCTTAAAAAGACATGGATGGGGATTTGTGTCTTCGTAATTTATTTAGTGGGAATAATCTTTGCTACAGGAGTTACGGGCTTTGTCTCGGGGCCTTTCTCGGGTTATGGGCAGATGGCAGACGGAGCAATAATGGCTGCAGGAGCAGTTGTTGCAGGTTTTGTTATGTCATTGTTGGGAAGCGTTATATTTAAAGGCGCTCGTGAAAACAGCAAAAAAGAGCCCGCAGTATTAATCGATATACTTATTCCTATAGCAGTAGCGGTAATAGGAATCGTTGTTTACATAAACAGTATTTCAGCGAATCTGACCGGTGGGAATATGGCTCTTTATGAAGGCGCCAAAGTTACCGGAAATGCTCTTACTCCTGTAAGTACGAGCTTTGCTGATTATGCTTATATGGTAGGCCTCAGAGCTACCATGCTCCTTTTGGGGAATGGCACACTTTCGGTTATTGTATATCAGGTTGTGCTAAGAGCACTGCTGATTTTGTTTACTTATATTTCTTTGAGGATTACTATCGGTATGGCAGGAGCACTGGTATGTTCTGCACTGATGATAGCAATTCCTGTGTTTGCCGGTTCACTGTCTGTAGTTGAATCGGGCAACATAACACTTGCCACATTGGCACTTGATATTCTGCTGGTTGTTTTGTTTGCAAAACGCGCAGCAGCATCAGACAGAAAAATCTTTGATGTGATCTTTTTGATTTTCTGTGGTGTGTTTACCGGATATGCTGTTTTTACAGATGTGGCAGCACTTTCGGTTCTTGTATTTGTTCTGACTGCGTTTTTCATAATATCGGAGAATGGTCAGACAAAAAATACTTTAATTTATGAGATTTTGTTCGTTCTGTTTGGCATCATTTCATTTGTATTATGCCTCATCGGATGGTATGGAACAGGCAGTTTTACTGCTTCATTCTGGAAGTGGGCCAATCAGTTTTACGGAATCAATAACAGTGCATTTTTCGGAATAATAGCTGAATCACTGCAGAGCCGGATTCTTGTGCTGGTACTTCTTGCGTGTGGTGTGGCTGCTGCTTTTTCATATATTTTTGCAGGAAGAAATGAAAGAGTAATTCCATGGTTTTTATATATTGTGACGGCTGCTGTTTTGTCAGTTGTACTTGGAACGACAGCTACCAATAATCAGATTTTTATACTCGTGCTTATGACTGTTGCAACAGGATGCATGGTTTCAGGTTTCTTCTATAAGAAGAGCGAAGAAGTCGCAGTTTCGGAAGAGGAGACAGAGCCTGAAAATGCTATAGAGTCAGAGACGTCTGAAACAGATGACGGCGAATCTGAGAAAACAGCGGAACCTGAGACAGATATCAATGAAGCAGAAAAAACGGAAGAGTCCAGGGAAGCTGAGGATATAACGGAAGAGACTGTAGAACCTGAGAATACAGAAGAAAGCAGACAGAAACCCAGATTTGTTCCTGAGGGAATGGTTCTTCCTATGGGTGAAGAAGATGAAGATAACCTCGAGCCTAATTTCAATTTTAAGAGGCAGGAGGAAAATGATATAGGTGTTTTGGAAATAAATAGAAAAGTATCAAAGCCCAAAGATGAGTTTGATATCAGTATTGAACCCGGAGATGATTTTGATATTTAATAGCAAAGAGGATTTGTATGAGAATAAAAGAGCTTGATGCTTACGAAATAATTGAAAAAAGAAGAATAGATGACCTTAATTCTGAGAGTTATATTATCCGTCATAAGAAGACCGGTGCCAGAGTGGCACTTCTTTCCAATGATGATAATAACAAGGTCTTTTATATAGGATTCAGAACTCCGCCGAAGGATTCCACAGGTGTTGCACATATTATCGAGCACACCGTTCTTTGTGGGTCAAAGGAGTTCCCTATAAAGGATCCGTTTGTTGAACTGGTAAAGGGATCGCTTAACACATTTTTAAATGCAATGACTTATCCGGATAAAACCGTTTATCCCGTTGCAAGTTGTAACGATGCAGATTTTCAGAATCTTATGCACGTTTATCTTGATGCTGTTTTTTATCCCAATATCTATAAAACAAAAAAGATATTCCAGCAGGAAGGCTGGCATTACGAGATGGAGGATGAGAACAGTGATCTTACCATCAACGGTGTCGTTTATAACGAAATGAAGGGTGCATTTTCATCAGCGGATGAGGTTGTTGCCAGAGAAATAAGAAAGTCACTTTTCCCTGATATTACTTATGGTATTGAGTCAGGCGGTGATCCGGATGTGATTCCCTCACTTACCTATGAGGATTATCTTGATTTCCACAGAAAGTATTATCATCCTTCTAACAGCTATATCTATCTCTATGGTGATATGGATATGGCAGAGAAGCTTAAGTATATTGATGAAGCATATCTGTCTCACTTTGACAAAATAGAGGTGGATTCAGAGATAGGTCTGCAGAAGTCCTTCGATGCAAGAAAAGACATTACAAGTGAATATCCGATCATGAAGGAAGAGTCAGAGAAGGACAACACTTATCTTACTCTCAACTATGCTGTTGGAAGCAGCCTTGATCCCAAGTTTTATATCGCTTTTGATGTATTGGATTATGCGCTTTGCTCAGCGCCGGGAGCACCTATTAAGAAGGCACTTATCGACAAGGGAATCGGAAGTGAAGTTTTCAGTGACTATGACAATGGCATAAAGCAGCCTACTTTTTCCATTGTTGCCAAGAATGCTAATCCGGAACAGAGGGATGAGTTCCTAAAGACAATCGAAGAAGTATTAAAAAAGCAGGTTGAGGAAGGCATCGATAAAAAGGCTCTTCTTGCAGGAATAAATGCAGATGAGTTCAAATACAGGGAGGCTGATTTCGGAAGATTCCCCAAGGGACTTCTGTACGGACTTCAGGTTTTTGACAGCTGGCTTTATGATGACATGAAACCATGGATCAACATTGAAGCCAATGCTACTTTTACCGAACTGAAAAAAGAGATTGAAACCGGATACTTTGAAAATCTGGTTGATAAATATCTTTTACAGAATAATCACTGTTCAATGCTTATGGTGACTCCTAAGAAGGGACTTGCCGAGGAAAAGGATGAGAAGCTCAAAGAAGAGCTGAAAAAATACCGTGACAGTTTATGCAGTGATGAAATAAAGAATATTGTGAAGGAAACAGCAGACCTTAAGGCTTATCAGGACGAACCTGACGCACCTGAGGATCTTGCTAAGATCCCGCTTCTTACCAGAGAAGATATGAAGAAGGAAGCTGACAGGTTCATCTATGAGGAGAGAATGGCAGGGGATCAGAAGGTTCTGTTCCATAATGTATTTACAAATGGAATCAGTTATCTGAACTTTGTGTTTGATATTAAGACAGTGCCTGACAGACTGCTTCCGTATGTACCTGTATTAAAGCTGCTGCTTGCTTTGATGGATACGGATAATTATTCCTACACAGATCTTTATAACGAGATAAACTTAACAACCGGTGGTATCAACGGCTCTGTGAGCTCATATACTGATGCCAGAGATACTACAAAATTCGTGACAACTTTCGAGATCAGTGTTAAAGCGCTTTATTCTCAGATTGATGATGCATTCAGACTTGTTGAAGAGATTCTGATGCACACAAGATTCGATAACAGGAAGAGAATCATCGAGATTATGGAGGAAAACTGTTCAAGAGCACGTTCCGAGCTTGCGGGTTCAGGTCATCACAGTGCAGCATTGAGAGCAATGTCCTATATCTCACCTTCCGCAAAGATGTCAGATATGACATCCGGTATTGGAGGATACAGATTCCTTGAGGAAATAAGAGAAGGAATTACAAATGATGACAAGCTTGCTGATGAATTCATTGCCAAAATGCAGGAACTCTGCACCATAATTTTCAGATCTGAAAATCTTATGGTGGACTACACTGCATCGGAGAATGAATACGCTGGCGTTCCCGAGAAGGTTATCAGTTTTGCTTCAAAGCTTCATACGGAAGAATGTGAAAAAGGAAGCTTTACTGTCAAATGCGAAAAGATGAACGAAGGTTTCCAGACTGCAGGACAGGTTCAGTACGTATGCAGAGCCGGCAATTTTGCATCAAAGGGACTTAAGTATGACGGTTCACTCAGGGTGCTTAAGGTTATGCTTGGATATGATTACCTTTGGAAGAATATCAGAGTTCAGGGCGGAGCATACGGATGTATGAGCGGCTTTGCCAAGAACGGTGATTCATATTTTGTTACCTACAGAGATCCTCATCTTACCAGAAGTATTGATGTATTTAAGGCGGCTGCGGATTACCTCAGAAACTTTGAAGCAGATGAGAGAACAATCACTCAGTTTATAATAGGAGCAATCAGTGATCTTGATACACCCAAGACTCCTTCAACGAAGGGTTCTTACGGACTGACTGCATATCTCTGCCATGCTGACATGGCTGAAATACAGAAGGACAGAGATGACCTTATTGCAACGGACCAGGAAAAGATCAGAAGCCTTGCTGCTTATATCGATGCCTTTATGGAGGATGACTGCCTCTGCGTTGTGGGAGATGCAGCGAAGATAGAAGAAAACAAAGAGCTTTTTGGAAAAGTGGAGCAGCTTATTTATGCAGGAAAATCAGAATAATATGGGGCTTAAGTGCGGCTATGTAACACTTATAGGCCGTCCGAATGTAGGTAAATCAACACTGATGAATCACCTCATTGGACAGAAAATAGCCATAACTTCTCACAAACCACAGACTACCAGAGGAAGGATTCAGACGGTGTACACCGATGACAGGGGACAGATAGTTTTCCTTGATACTCCCGGTATTCATGAATCCAAGAACAAGCTTGGAGAGTATATGGTTAAGGTTGCCACAAAAACCCTTGAAGAGGTTGATCTTATTTTGTGGCTGGTGGAGCCCTCCACCTTTATCGGTACCGGAGAGAAGATGATAATTGAGCAGCTGCGGGAGAGCAGCAAGCAGGTTATCCTTGTAATAAACAAGATTGATACGGTGCCCTCAGAGGAATTATCCAAGTTTATAGATGCCTATAAAAAGGAAATGGAGTATGCTGATATCGTCACGGTTTCAGCATTAAAGCAGGAAAATCTTGAAGAACTGATGGATACTATTTTCCAAAGGCTCCCTTACGGAGATCCTTTCTATGATGAGGAAACTCTGACGGATCAGACAGAGCGAGATATTGTTTCTGAAATCATCAGGGAAAAGGCACTGAGACTTTTGTCTGACGAGGTGCCTCACGGTATCGCGGTCACGGTTGAAACAATGAAGACCAGAACTGTGTCTGCGCCTGCAAAAAAGAAAAAGTCGAAGCATGTACATCCGCCTAAGAACAAGAATAAGGATTTATCTGCTAATCCCGCAGGCACTAAAGGTACTCCTGATCTGGAGGCTATGCTTGCAGCGTTGTCAGGCGGAGCATCAGATGCGGCTGATGTTCAGGAAAAGGATAATATCATGGACATAGAGGCCACAATTATCTGCGAGAGGGATTCTCACAAGGGAATTGTTATCGGTAAGGGTGGATCGATGTTAAAGAAGATTGGTTCCCAGTCAAGAGCAGATATCGAAAAGCTTGTGGGCTGCAGAGTGAATCTTCAGATTTTTGTTAAGGTACGCCGCGACTGGAGAAATGATACCCAGCAGATGAAAAATTTTGGCTACAAAAATACAAAATGATTGTTTTGCAAAGACAGTCAGAAATAATTATGGAATTTTAAGATGGTTGATTTAGTTAGCGTAAACGGAATGATTATAAAAAGACAGCCTGTTGCTGAATATGACTGGGTTGTAACTATACTCACTTCCGAACGCGGCAAGATCACAGCCTTTGCTAAGGGTGCCAGACGTCCGGGAAATCAGCTTTCCGGTGTCGTGGAACCCTTTTGCTTTGGACAATTCAAATTATATGCGGGAAAGACTTCCTACAATATTCAGGAAGCTAAAATTTCCAACTATTTTGAAAGCTTCAGACAGGATTTTAACGGATCGATGTACGGAATGTTCTTTATGGAACTTGCAGATTATTACACAAGAGAGAACAGTGATGAAAGAGAACCGTTAAAGCTTTTGTATCAGTCTCTCAGGGCTCTTGAATCAGATACTTTTGATAACAGGTTTGTGAGGTGTATTTATGAGATAAAGGCTCTTGCAATAAACGGAGAATATCCCGGAGTCCCTAATGACAGAAAGTACCAGGATTCCACCACTTATACATTGAATTATATTGCTGCCACGCCTGTTGAGAAGCTGTACACATTTAAGGTTACTGATGAAGTGCTTTTGGAGCTTGACCATATCTGTGATATATACAGAAAGAGATTCATAGACAGAAATATTAATTCTTTGGATATGGTCAGAATGATAGAAAAGTAATATTATTTTGGAGGAAATTTCGAAAGGATTTATTTACTGAAGCATTATGTGGAAAAAGTTTATAAAGTTTAAAAGAAAACATCGAAAATTGGGAATGCTGTTGCAGTGTCTCTTAATGACCGGACTGGTAGTGGCCTTTTTCGGTGTATTATATTGGTTTTTTACGACGGCCATACATGCTGCCAATTCAAGGGAGTTCGACGAGATTATGCAGACACTTGTTTTTCTGGTGATTGTTGTCTGCATGTATCAGAAGCAAATTGAGAATTCTTTATATAACCGATATAGAAAGGCAAAATGGGAGAAGAATATATCCGGCAGAAAAAATGCGGAAAAATATGATGATCTGCCGCATTTTGGAAAACTTCTGAATAAATCACAGGTAATGCGAATAATTAAAAATGCGGAGTTCTCTGAATATAAAACAAAAAGAGGAGAAAAGCTCGCAAACGTTCTTGTCAGTGAAGATGACAAGTGGATGTGCATCCTTGACGGGTATATGCCTGTGGATTTTATCTGCGGCTACAATGAATACAGAAATGAGCTTTATTCAATTGACGGCGGAGAAATATGTCTTCCTGATGAGGCGAAGGATTCTGAAATAGTCCATGATATACAGGCATTCTTTGAAGATAAGGGCATATGCTACACATATGTACCGGAGCATGCGGAAAAAAGATTTAATGATGCGCTGAATGTTCCCCGTTCTGAAATGGATAAAGCTGATTTCAGCAAAGTCCGTTATCTCTGGGAGAAGGCAAATGCCACCGGCAGGAGTAGTCGAAAGAATAATAGATACAATCCGGTCGATAAAAAAGGTAATGTCAGCAGGGAAATATTTGAAAGTGTACTGTCTGATAATGAGGTATTCAGGACTGCAGAGGCTGTGCGTCAGAATAAAGTAACACTTTCAACCTACCTGAATTTTAATGAGTACAAAAATGAGTTCAGTATCTGTAATGGTGTTGCAGTTCTTGAAGAACTTGGGTATCCCCAAAATAAAGAGGGAATGGATTTTCTCTTTGACTGTCTCGGGGATGTTGATGAGGCATATTTTGGAATAGCTGTGAATGTGCTTCTTACTTTTCCTGAAAAAATGCTTCAGGAGAAAATTGAAGAGGAAGCAGAGCTTGCATATAAAGAGTTTGATATAGTAGGCATGGCAGGTATTATGTATCTGGCCCAAAAACTCGGATATACGATCCGGTACGTCGAGGAAATAAAAAAATCTCAGAATGCACCTACAGAGGAGATCCGGAAATTCAATCCGGATAAGCTGCCGGGATTTGCAGATGGAGAGATTCAGAAATTCAACCCTTCGGGTCTTGCTTATCAGGAACAGTTATAATACATCAATTTATTGAAAATGTGAGAGACAAAGTATATAATCTACTGAGTATGCTCAAATATTTGTTATTTATGAGGTAAAAGCAGGTGCACAAGATGAGAACTTTTCGTCTGGTTGCTGCAACATCGGTTGTGGCTATGGCGATGATGACAGGATGCGGCAGCAGTAATCTTACAAAGACCGATGCCAATTCAGTAACAGTAAAAAACGACGGATCAGTTGTAAGCGTGATCTTTGATGATTTCTCAGCGGGGTATTACAACCTGGATGAGCTTAAGACCATGGCAGATGATGAGGTTAATGCCTATAATGCCAAAAATGGTGAAGGAAAATCTGAGGTATCTTCAATAGAGCTTAAGGACAGCAATGTAAAGATGATCATGAAATTTGCATCTGCCCAGGATTATTCAGGTTTTAATTCAGAGCAGCTTCTGTACGGAACAGTTTCTGAAATAAAAGCAAGTGGAATCACAATAGATTCAAACCTTGTAGATAAGGATGGAGTTCCTGCATCTACAGAGGATATTGCAGGCATCACCGATGACCAGCATGTTCTTGTTACAGCCGCTAAGGGACTGGTAGCGCTTCCTTATTCAATCAAATATATTTCAAAGGGAGCAACTGTTAAGAGTTCACAGGTTGCTGATCTTTCGCAGACTGCTGAGGACGAACCTACTTATATAGTTCTTGGAAAATAACATAGTAAATAAATTTGGAGGTTTATACATATGAAGGCAAATGAAAAAGCAATGGAAAAGATCATAGCTCTTGCAAAGGGCAGAGGATTTATTTATCCCGGAAGTGAGATCTATGGCGGCCTTGCCAATACATGGGATTACGGTAATCTCGGAGTTGAGCTTAAGAACAATGTCAAGAAGGCATGGTGGCAGAAGTTTATTCAGGAGAGCCCTTACAATGTAGGTGTTGACTGTGCAATCCTTATGAATCCTCAGACATGGATCGCATCAGGACATCTTGGAAGCTTTTCTGATCCTCTTATGGATTGTAAGGAATGTCACGAGAGATTCCGTGCAGACAAGATCATTGAGGATTTTGCTTCTGAGAATGGCATCACTCTTGAGAGCTCAGTAGACGGCTGGAGCCATGAGGAAATGGAGAATTTCATCAAGGAGCACAGCGTTCCCTGCCCTTCATGCGGTAAGCACAATTTTACAAATATCAGAGAGTTCAATCTGTTCCGCATCAAGGCTTGCGGAAGGGATATTGGTGTAGAACAGAACAT